>DATLMT010000290.1:0-3785 GCA_035537135.1 Burkholderiaceae bacterium
CGCCGCTATGGTTTTTCTCCGGCACCGCTGATCATGGGATTGGTGCTCGGCAAGATGGTCGAGGAAACATTGAAGCAGTCACTGCTGATTTTCGATCAGGACTGGACGCAGTTCTTCTCGCGCCCCGTCGTTGTCGTGCTGTTCTTGATTACCGCGGCCAGTCTGCTGGTTCCGACGTTGCTAAGAGCGTGGCAGCGGTTGCCGGCACGCAACGGCGCATGACTCCATTGATCGGATTGATGCTAGGAGATTGCACGGGAATCGGCCCCGAGCAGTGTGCTCGGGTGCTCGCCGATCGGCGACTGGCCGATGCCGCGAAGCTGCTGGTCATTGGTGACGCGCGCGTGCTTGCCCAGGGTGCCATCGATGCGCGTGTGGCGCTTCAGATCCGCAGCTATCACGCACCCGAAGACGTCAGTTGGTCGGATGACTGCGTGCCTGTCATCGATCTGGCAAATATTGATCCGCGGAACGTGCGGCGTGGCCAGATTTCAGCCGACTCAGGCCGCGCGACCGGCGAGACGCTTGCGACGATGGTCGCGCTGGCGCTCGAGCAGCGCCTGGATGCGATCACTTTCGCACCGCTGAACAAGGCCGCCTTGCAGGCGGGCGGTTGGAAGTTTGCTGACGAGCACCAGATGTTTGCGCACTTGACAAAGCACCAGGGCTTCTTCGGCGAAATGAACGTGCTTGACGGCAAGTGGATGTCGCGGGTCACATCGCACCTTGCATTGCGTGCTGCGCTTGACCTCATAACCGAGCAGCGTATCCACGATGCGTTGACGCTGGCCGACACGACGATGCGCGCTGCGGGTTTTCAGAATCCTCGCATCGCGGTGGCGGCGCTGAATCCGCACGGTGGCGAAAACGGTTTGTTCGGCCGCGAGGAGATCGACATCATCGTGCCGGCGGTGAAGCGTGCGAGCGCGCGTGGCATTGCGTGCGAAGGGCCGTTTCCGTCCGATACCGTCTTTATTAAGGGGTTTGGTGACAGCTTCGACGGTGTGTTGTCGATGTATCACGATCAGGGTCAGATCGCGACCAAGCTGAAGGGTTTTAATCGCGGCGTCACCGTGACGGCCGGCTTGAAGACGATCTTTACGACGCCCGCGCACGGAACAGCGTTCGACATCGTTGGCCAGGGTGTTGCCACGACCGGCGCTCTGGAGCAAGCGGTCCGACTCGCGGCGCGGCTCAGCTCCGGCCGCAAAGTCCCGTTGAACGACTCAGTTAATGCAAGCTAAAGAAACACTGACAGATTACGTCGCCGGTTTCGTCGTGCACACCAACGCGAGCGATATCTCGGCTGACGCCGCGTATCTGGCCAAGCGATCGGTACTGGACGGCATCGGACTCGCGCTCGCTGGCGCTGTTTCGGAGTGCGGCCGTATCGCGCAGAAGTATTTGGCATCGCTCGACATTGCCAGGAGTGACGGCGCCACAGTGATAGGCACAGCAATGCAAACGCCGGCACGTTTCGCCGCTTTCGCGAATGGCCTTGCGATCCACGCCGACGACTACGACGACACGCAGCTGGCTGTGGCCAAAGATCGAGTCTATGGCCTCCTAACGCACCCAACCGCACCCGCCCTGCCGCCCGTGCTTGCACTTGCGGAGCGGGGTCATCGCAGCGGTGCTGAATTGATGCTGGCCTACCAAGTCGCTGTCGAGGTTGAATGCAAAGTCGCCGAAGCAATTCTGCCTCGTCATTATCAGCAGGGATTTCACAGCACAGCGACATGCGGATCCATCGGTGCAGCAGCAGGCGCAGCGAAGCTGCTCGGTCTCGATCGCGACGCAACCCGGCGCGCGCTGAGTATCGGAGCGACGCAAGCGGGAGGATTGCGCGAGAACTTCGGCACGATGACCAAACCGTTTCATGCCGGACGCGCTGCTGAAAATGGTGTGGTTGCCGCCGAGATTGCTGCGCTCGGCTTCACTGCATCGCCAAATGGGTTGGAGGCAGATCGGGGCTTCTTCCGCGCCGCGGGTGGGGGGTACAGCCCCGAGATGATCCAACAGAAACTTGGCAACCCGTGGACGTTCAATTCACCCGGCGTCTCGATCAAGCCACATCCCAGCGGCTCGCTGACGCATCCGGGGATGGCGGTGATGATGGATCTGATCCTCGAACATGACATCAAGCCCGAACAAGTGAAGCGCGTCTTGGTGGGCACCAATCACAACATGCCCAACGCGTTGATCCATCATCGTCCGGCCAACGAGCTGCAAGCCAAGTTCAGCATGGAGTTCTGCATGGCGATTCTGCTGATCGAGCGCAGCGGCGGCCTCGAGCAGTTCACTGATGAGGTCGTCAATCGCGCCGACGTGCAGGCGACGATAAGCAAAATAGAGTTCGGCGTAAATCCCGAAGCCGAGGCCGCCGGATTTGACAAGATGACAACGCTGATCAATATCGAAATGAACAACGGCAAAGTGATAAGCGGCCGTGCCGACTTCGGCAAAGGCAGTCCAGCAAATCCAATGAGCGATGCCGAGTTGTCAGAAAAATTTCTGCAATGCGCGGCTTGGGGCGGCTTGAACAACGCGCAGGGGCAAGCGGTGTTGGATCACCTTTGGAAGATCGAGACTATTTCCGACATCAACGAGCTGACGCGACTACTGCGTCGTTGACACGTATGCCGCACATTCCCGCATCCCAGGCACTGGCGCGCTTTCGCGTCATCGATTTGACGCAGGTGCGTGCGGGCCCCACCGCTGCACGGCAGCTCGCGGACTGGGGCGCCGACGTAATCCAGGTGCAGATGCCCGAGCACATGCGCGGCGATGACACGCTCGGCGGTCAGGAAGGGTCCGATTATCAGTACACACATCGAAACAAGCGGTCGGTGACGCTGAACCTGAAGCTTCCGGAAGGCATCGAAGCCTTAAAGAAGCTTGCGTCGACCGCCGATGTGCTGCTTGAAAACTTTCGGCCGGACGTTAAACACCGGTTGGGCATCGACTACGAATCGTTGGAGAAGATCAATCCCAGATTGGTCTACGCCAGCATCTCGGGTTTCGGCCAAACAGGCCCGTACGCGACTCGGCCGGGCTTCGACCAGATAGCGCAGGGAATGGGAGCCCTGATGTCAGTGACAGGCTTGCCCGGGCATGGTCCGCTGCGCGTCGGCATTCCAATCGCCGATCTGTGCGGCGGCATCTTCGCCGCCTATGGAGTAACCGTGGCGCTGCTTGAACGTGAGCAGTCAGGCAAGGGGCAATGGCTGCATACGTCATTGCTTGAAGCGATGCTTTATATGATGGATTTTCAGGCCGCGCGCTGGACGATCGATCACGAAATTCCCGGGCAAGCGGGCAATTCGCATCCGACCAGCATTCCAACCGGCGTATTCAAGACCCGCGACGGGCACATCAACATTGCAGTGTTCGGCGGCAAGATTTGGGAACGCTTTGCGGAAGCCCTTGGCGCTCCGGAGTGGATCGGTGATGAGCGCTCCAAGACCAAGAGCGCGCGCTCGGTCAATCGTGACTGGCTGAACGCGGAGATTGAGCAGCGGCTGCAGCATCAAACGAGCGACTACTGGATCGAAAAGTTGAATGCGGCAGGTGTGGCATGCGGTCGCATCAACAACGTCATGCAAGCATTCAATGAGCCGCAGGTGCAACATCTGCAAATGGCGCAGAAGGTAACCTCGGCGCGCCTGGGTGAGCAATTGCTGATGCGTCAACCGGTGACATTGACTCGGACTCCGTCGTCAATTGCGCGCGCAACCCCGCGGCGCGGCGAGCACTCGGAAGAAGTTTTTCTTGATATCGGTTAC
>DATLMT010000291.1:0-5166 GCA_035537135.1 Burkholderiaceae bacterium
CGCCTACTAACGCTTGGCCGAGCAGTGCGAGCACCGCGACCAATACGAGCGTTTGCGCCATCAGTAAAGGAAGTGCCATACCCTTGTGGGTGCATTCTTGCACAGCAGGCCAGGGTCTGCGCGCACGACAGCGAGTAGAGCTCAAAGCGGTTTCGCAAGTCCGCTTGAATGAGGCAGCCACGTCGACAATGCAGGTACCAGCGTGACGATTAAGAGCACGATCAGGTGCGCAAGCAGGAAGGGCCGGAGTTCGCGCACCAATGTGCCGATGGGCACCTTCGACACGGCCGAAGTCACAGCGAGCAAGCCGCCTACCGGCGGCGTGATCAATCCGAGCGTCAGGTTGTAGATCACGATCATCGCGAAGTGCACCGGATCGATGCCGGCGGCGTGCGCGACCGGGGCCAGAATCGGCACCAGCACCATGACGCCGGGCAGCGGCTCGATGAAGATGCCAAAGATCAGCAGCAGCACGTTGATCAGCAGCAGCAAAGCCAGGGGGCTGACCTCCAGCGACGTGATCCAGCGCGCGAGCGACTGCGGGACGTTCTCGATCGTCAACACCCATGCGAACGCAGCGCTCGCAGCGACGATCAGCAGCACCGAAGCGCTCAGGATCGCGGAGCGCGACAAGATAACGGGTATGTTTTCCCAGCGCAGCGAGCGATAGATAAACGCGCCGCACAACAGTGCGTAGACAACCGCGACCACTGACGCCTCGGTCGGCGTAAAGATCCCTGCACGAATTCCGCCAAGGATGATGACCGGCAATAGCAAAGCGGGAATCGCGTTGAACGTGTTGCGCAACATCTCGCGCGCTGGAGGGCGCAGCGTGGCGGCGCGATAGTGGCGGCGTGTCGAGACGATCTGATTAACAATCATCATGGCCACAGCGATCAAAAGTCCAGGCAGCAAACCCGCCATAAACAACGCGCCGGCCGACACGCGCTCGTCCTGCAGCGCGTAGATGATCATGATGATGGACGGCGGAATAATCGGGCCGACGATCGCGGTCGATGCAGTAAGCGCGGAGGCGTACGCCTTCGAGTAACCCGCCTTGTCCATCATCTTGATCATCATCGAGCCCGGGCCCGCCGCGTCGGCCAGGGCGGACCCGCTGATGCCTGAGAAGAACGTTAGCGCCAGCACGTTCGCATGACCTAGGCCGCCGCGTCGGTGACCGACGAACTGCGATGCAAAACGCAGCAGTACCTCGGTCAGCTTGCCGCCAGTCATCAGTTCGGCTGCGAGGATGAAGAACGGCACCGCAAGCAAGGGAAAGCTGTCGATCCCGGTGAACATTTCCTTCAGTACGACAATCGCCGTGTAGCGATCGTCGATTGCCACCGCGAGCAACGCAGCAGCCGCCAGCGAAAACGCGACCGGCACGCCAAGCGCAAGCAAGATCGTCGCTGTGATGAACAGTGTCCACGCCATCACCGAGCACTCAGCGCTTTTTGCAGTTAACTACAAAGCCGACGCAAGTTCGGGGTCCACGCCATCTTCGTGTTCGACCGGCTCGCCCAGCACGTAGCGGCGGCCGATGAATCCGAGATGCGCGAGCATCAATGCGCAGCCGATCGGCATTCCGGCATACACCCACGCCATCGAAATCTGCAGCGCGGCGGAGGTCTGAAACCGCGTGCGCCACGCGTAATCGATGCCTTCGACGATCAGTGCAACGAACAGCATCAGCAGAAGCAGCGCGATCGCCGCCCGCACCAACCGCGCCGCACGCGCCGGCAGCGAGCGCTCGAGCGAATCGACCCCGATGTGAGCGCCGAAGCGAAGCGCGAGCCCACTGCCGACGAACGCCAGCCAGATCATCAGGTGCCGCCCGACTTCCTCGCCCCACATGAACGAAGACTCGCCGGTGTAGCGCATTACTACATTGACGAACGTCACCGCGACCATCGCGGCAAGCAAGGCGATCAAAAGCGCGTGATTGGCCTGTACGAACCGTCGCTCAAGCGAAGCCAGCATGCTATCCGTGCTTGATCGCGATTGTTTTCAGCGTCGTGAATCCGAGCAGCGCTTCGAACCCTTTTTCGCGTCCATAGCCGCTCGACTTCACGCCGCCAAACGGCAGCTCGATGCCGCCGCCGGCGCCGTAGTTGTTGATGAACACCTGGCCGCAGCGCAGCTTGCGTGCGACGCGCATTTGCCGCGCGCCGTCGTGTGTCCAGACGCCGGCCACCAGGCCGTACGTCGTGCCGTTGGCGATTGACAGCATCTCGTCTTCGGAGTCGAAGACGATCGCGGCAAGTACCGGCCCAAAAATTTCTTCCTGCGCCAGCACGTGATTCGATGGAACGTCACGCAGCAGCGTCGGCGCCTGGTAGTAGCCCGTTTTCGGAGCATGGCCGACAACGTGCCCCTGCGCAGCGATTGGAACCTTGTCGTGCTCCGCTCTGTGCAAGAAATTGCACACACGCTGCAGCTGGCTTTGCCGGATCAACGGCCCGACGTCGAGATCGTCTAGCGCGGGACCCACCTTTAGTTGTGACATCGCGTCGCTCACGCGGGCAACGAGCTCGTCGTAAATCGGGCGCTCGATTAACAAGCGGCTACCGGCCGAACAAGTTTGTCCCGCGTTCTGAACGATTGCATTCACCACGACCGGCAGCACCTCGTCCAGTTTGGCGTCGGCAAATACGATCTGCGGTGACTTTCCGCCGAGTTCCAGTGTCACCGGGCAGTGATGCTTCGCCGCGGCCTGCGCGACGGCAGCGCCGGTCACCGGTGAGCCGGTAAACGAAATGTGATCGATGCCACGATGCTGTGCGAGAGCGGCGCCGGCCTCCGCACCGTAACCCGTGACGATGTTCAACGTGCCCGGCGGGAAGCCGACTTCAGCCGCGAGCTCGGCGACGCGCATCACCGACAGGCACGCATCCTCGGCAGGTTTGACGACGCACGCGTTGCCCGCTGCCAATGCAGCGCCGACACTGCGGCCGAAGATCTGCATCGGATAGTTCCACGGAACGATGTGGCCGGTCACACCATGCGGCTCGCGCAGCGTCAGCACTGTCATGCCGGCCTGATACGGAATCGTTTCGCCGTGCAGCTTGTCCGCAGCACCGGCGTAGTACTCGAAGTAGCGCGCCAGTGCGGTCGCATCGGCTCTCCCCTGCTTCAGCGGCTTACCGGTCGTGCGCGATTCAAGACGTGCGAGCTCATCATGATGGTCGCCGACCGCGTACGACAGCTTCATCAGCAAACGGCCACGCTCGGTGGCTGTCATCCGCCCCCACTTTCCGTCAAAGAATTCGCCGAGCGCGCCCCGCGCCGCAAGCACCGCAGCGTCGATGTCAGCCGCGCTGCCGCGCGCGATCTTCGCGAACGCCGCACCGTCGGACGGATCGATCGCATCGATCGTCTGACCTGTGGCCGCCGCTATCCAGCGGTTGCCGATAAATTGATGCGAACCGCCAGCGCTGTTGCCATCCATCGCGTTCTCCTGCGTGATTAACTTGGATTATTACCCGTCACGCCTGGAATCGCCGCTTGCAACCATGCAACGACGGCATGCAGAAGTCGCTGGCTGACAGTGGTGACCTACTTGACGTGCTGGTGCTTATGCCGCTTGCAATACCGCCGGGGTCGCCGTGCGTTGCGGACATGCTCAACGCGATTCCAGCGTACAGAACGCGGCGCCTACGCCGGCGGCGTGACGGCCACGTCCCGGCGCGTCCGTGACGCGATGACATTCAGTCCAAGCCCGCTTAGTACAAGGGCGATCGCGGCAAGTTTCCACCAGGTGACTTCCTCGCCGAGCAGCAAGACGGCGAGCGTCATCGCCACGATGGGCACGAGCAACGTAAACGGTGCGATCAGCGCTGCGGGGTGCTGGCGCAGCAGCCATGCCCAGATTCCAAAGGCGAGCAGCGTTGTCGGCCACGCCTGAAACGCCAACCCCAGCCAGGCCAGCGCGTCCATTGCAGTCACCGCCGCCCACATCGTGGCAGGACCTTCGATTACAAGCGCAACCGGCAGCATCGCGATCGCTGCGGCGGCGCTCGCCCAAACGACGACGGCGAGCGGCTCCTCGCTGTGGATGCGCTTGACGATCACGTTCGCAAACGCCCAGGATGCCGCAGCGGCAACGACGAGAAAAAATCCGAGTCGGGTCGACGGCGGCAAGTGAAATGCGACAAGCACCAGGCCGGCGCCAGCGATCGTGGCGCCGATGAGTTGGATCGGCTTCGTCCGCTCGTGAGTCAACAGGGCGACCAGGCCAATTGTGAAGAACGCCTGCACCTGAATCACCAGCGAGGCGAGGCCGGTCGGCATTCCCGCGTGCATGCCAGCGAATAACAAGCCGAACTGCAGCGCGAACGCAAACAGCCCGTATCCGGTCACCAGCCGCCACGAGGGCTGCGGTCGACGTACGAACAGTACAGCCGGAAAAGCAGCCAGCGCGAAGCGCAGCACCGTCAGCGTCAGCGGCGGCACGTCGTTCAAACCCCAGCGGATGACGATGAAGTTAAACCCCCAAATGGTCACCATCAACAGCGCAGCGGCGAGATGGGAAGCCCTCACGGCGTGCGCGCTGCAGCGCCGAAGAAAAGGGGGTTTGCTCGGAGTTCCGGAAGGGGCCGGTGCGTAGCAGCGTGCCCCCAAATGGTCACCATCAACAGCGCGGCGGCGAGATGGGTCGGACTCATTCAACGCTCGACGGCACTCGCAGTGCGCTGCGCTCATTCAACTCATCAACGTACGCTTCGATCCCTCCGGTTTCCCGCTGCAGGTATCGCTCAACCGCGTCGGCAAATGCCGGATGGGCGAGCCAATGCGATGAGTAAGTCGTCACCGGTTCAAACCCGCGTGCGAGCTTGTGCTCACCTTGGGCACCGCCTTCGAACACCTTCAACCGTCGCTCAATCGCGAATTCAATCATCTGGTAATAGCTCGTTTCAAAGTGCAGACAGGGAACGTACTCGATCGATCCCCAGTAGCGTCCATAAAGACGCTCCCCGTCGAAGAATGCAAGTGCAGCAGCAATGAGCGAAGACGCGCGGCGGGCAATCACCATCAACACATTGTCCGGCATCGACTCTGCAACTTGCCGGAAGAATCGGCGGTTCAGATACGGCGTCGAATAATGCGCTGCGTACGTCGTCGCGTAGCAGCGCACGAACAATTCCCACTCGGCTTCGCTGATCT
>DATLMT010000292.1:0-2730 GCA_035537135.1 Burkholderiaceae bacterium
GAGTATGCACGCCTGCTGTATTTGTCGTTGCATCGGCTCGATGCGAGCGGCGCACAACGCCTGATCGTTGCGGCACCTCCCGCCGGTCCACAATGGGAGGCAATCCGCGATCGTCTGCAGCGGGCGCAGGCTGGAAGTGCAACCGACTATCATTCGGCCGCAGCTGGCGCATAACTGCTTCAAACTGCGCCATCCATGCCAGTCACACCATAACCAGATCGACCGGAGACAACCCATGATTGACTTCAGCCGCCATGCGGCCCGTGTTCTTGCCGCGTTTGCTGCGGCTGCATTTCTCGTTTCATGCGGCGGCAGTGATGACGATCCACCGCCGCAACCGGCTTTTGGGCAAGTCACTTATGTCTTTGGCGCCAGCACGAGCGATACCGGCAATACCTGCAACCTGCTTCCCGCGAGCTGTCCACCGACCCCTCCGTATGCCACCAATCGTTACTCCAATGGGCCTGTGTTTGCGGAAATCGTAGCGGCGCGATACGGAGCATCAGTCACGCCGTCTCGCACCGGCGGTAATAACTTTGCGTACGGCGGTGCCCGCACGGGTCCGATCGCAGGGACCACCCAGTCCGTGCCTAACATGGTGACCCAGCTTGATCAGTACCTGGCGCGGGTTAACTTTGTGTCGAGTGCAAATGCTCTTTTCATCGTTGACGCAGTATCGGTTGGCAACGATATTGGCGATGCATTGACGCTGAGCCAGACCAATCCCAACGCGCCGGCGACCGTGCTGACCGGTGCGGTGACCAACATCGTGACGATCATCAATCGGCTGTACGCTTCCGGTGCGCGCAACATCCTGGTGGCGAACAGCACCGACGTCGGCAAGACGCCGCGCATCCAGGCCGCAGGCCCCACGGCGGTGGCCGGCGCTACGCAACTGTCGGCGCAGTTCAATGGCGCGCTCGCGCAGCAGATCGCGCAGATTCGCGCAGCCTCACCGGGGCTGAATATATATGTGTTGGATACGTTCGCGCTGAGCGTGGAAGCGACCGCCAATCCGGCTGCGCTCGGATACACGAACGCCACAGCGCCGTGTTTTAACGATTTGATCGCACCGCCCACGCTGTGCGCAACACCGGAGACCTACTTCTATTGGGATTCATTTCATCCGACAGCGACCACCCATAACCTTGCAGCGCAGAGAGCGATCGTCGCAATCGGGCGTTAGTTCGACAGCCCCCGAAAACGGCGCCACCGGGTGCCGTTTTTTTTCGCTCATCAGACGCCGAGATACCCGGCCAGCCTGTCAGGTGCCTGCGCAAGCGCTGCCGACTCTCCTTCCAGCACGATGCGGCCTTTTTCGAGCACGATGCAACGATCGGTGTGTGCGAGGACCGAGCGGTAGTTGCGATCAACGATCAGAGACGCGATGCCTGTTGCCCGAATTGCGCCGATGATGCGCCAGATTTCGCGCACGAGCAGTGGCGCCAGGCCCTCGGTGGCTTCGTCGAACAGCACCGCATCGGGATTGGTCATCAACGCACGGCCGATGGCAAGCATCTGCTGTTCACCGCCCGATAACTGCGCGCCGCCGTATTGCAGCCGGTCTGATAGACGCGGAAAAGTTTGCAGCACACGATCGATCGACCAGTCGCGGCGGCCGTTGATTCCAGCGCGCGCAGCCATCAGCAGGTTCTCGCGCACTGAAAGATTCGGGAAGATGCCGCGCCCCTCAGGGACGTAGCCGATACCGAGCCGCGCGATGCGATTGGGCCGCGCGCGCGTGCAATCTTCGCCGCGAATGCGAATCGAGCCGGAAGTCGGCCGCACCAAGCCGAGCAGCGTGCGCATCAGCGTGGTCTTGCCCATCCCATTACGACCGAGCAAGCCGACCGCTTCGCCGGCGTACATCGTGAGAGACGCTCCTTGCAAGATGTGGCTTGCGCCATAGTGCGTATGCAATTGCGCGCCATCGATCAGCGGTGCGGCGTTGGTGCTCAATGCATCGCCTCTTCACCGAGATACGCTTCCTGCACCTCTGCGTTGGCACGAATCGCCCGCGGCGTATCGCTTGCGAGCACACGTCCGTTCACCATCACGGTGATGCGGTCCGACACGCGAAACACCGCGTCCATGTCGTGCTCGATCAGCAATATTGCGTGGCTTGTTTTCAGCCCCTTTAGAAGAGCGAGCATGCGCTCGGTTTCTTCTGAGCCCATGCCGGCCAGAGGCTCATCGAGCAGCAGAATCTGCGGCGCCGTGGCCAGGCACATCGCGATTTCGAGCTGCCGCTTCGCGCCGTGCGATAGCGTCGCCGCGATTGCATCTGCCTGCTCTGCTAGTCCGGTGCGCAGCAGAGCGCTCTGCGCCGCCGCCGCGCTAGCATCACAACGAGATGCTGGCGTGAGCCAGTCCCACGGCTTTTGTAAGCGCGCTTGCGCCGAAAGCCGGCAGTTCTCGCGCACTGTGAAGTGCGGGAAAATGGTAGTGCGCTGATAGCTGCGCCCGAGCCCCATTTGCGCGCGGCGTGGCTGGCTCAGCCGAGTGACATCGGTGCCCATTAGCTCGACACGCCCGGAGCTGGCCGCGATCTCTCCGCACAGCACGTTGATCAACGTCGATTTGCCGGCGCCATTGGTGCCGATCACCGCATGAATCGCAGCGCGATCGACCGTGAGCGACACATCGTCGACTGCGCGAAGGCCACCAAAATGGCGCGTTATGTTCTTCGCGGCGAGCAGTGTCATACTTGGCTCCGCGATCGCAGCTGCG
>DATLMT010000293.1:0-3929 GCA_035537135.1 Burkholderiaceae bacterium
GTCTCGAATCTTCGCCAGCGCGATCGCCGGCACAACGATGTGGTTTGCGAACGTCGATGTGCCCATGTAATGCAGAATTGGTTTGCCGCCGATTGAAAACCGAGACGTGCCGTCTGGCATCAACCCGCGCCCCTGCGTGGAGCGGATCGCTTGGCACAGATTGGTCTTGCGCGACAGGCAGAACTTGCACTGCCGGCACTCGGGTGTGTACAGCGGAATAACGTGGTCGCCAGGCTTCAGCGCGGTTACACCGGCGCCGACCTCAAGCACCACTCCTGCCCCCTCGTGCCCGAGTATCGACGGAAAAATTCCTTCGGGATCCGCCCCGGACAGCGTGTAGTAATCGGTGTGACAGATGCCTGTCGCCTTCACCTCCACCAGCACCTCACCGGTGCGCGGTGGATCGAGATCCACCGTTTCGATGCTAAGAGGCTCACCGGCCTTCCAGGCAACCGCCGCTTTTGTTTTCATGAACCTCCTTTGCATTTAAGGCTGCGACAAACGCACGCGTCAGCGGCGCGCCCGGCGCAACGAGCGAACGCAGATCGTTAACAGTATCAAGGTCGTGCCATGGCGGCAGGTCAACAACCCGCAGTCCGGCCTCGATGGCACGCTCGCGCGTCTGCTGCGCAACGACCGAGGTGCTCCAGTCAATGCGCTCAAACAACACCGGCTGCATCGACCGCACGCCGATCAGGTAGTAACCGCCATCGTGGGCAGGGCCGAGCACAACGTCGCTGGTCTGCAAAATTTCGAATGCACGAGTGATCAGCCGCGCCGGCATATCCGGGCTGTCGCTGCCGATCACAACCACCGGACTGTGACTTTGTAAAATCGAAGCCAGCGTGTTAGCGATGCATTCGCCTAAGCCGCACCCTTGCTGTGGAATCAACTCGAACTGAGGCGCCGCGTACTTGAAGTAGCGACGCGCGGCTTCCGTCGGCGGCGCATAACTGAACACATGCGCGACATCGCCGATCGACAACGCCAATTCGAGCGTGTCTTGCAGCGTGCATCGATACAACTCCAATGCCCGCTCATCGCCAAGCGCTGCCGCAATCCGGGTCTTTACCTTACCCCGCTCAGGCTGCTTGCCCATCACCGCCAGACAAGCGCTCATCAATGTTGCCGCAAAAGTTGCACCGGACGTGCTACTGCGTGGCGGGTTTGGTCTCGCGCATCAGTAGGCCGGTGGTCGACACTCGCAGCTCGATCTCGGCCGGGCGCGAGACGGCGACGTAGCTGGCGGAACCGTATTCCGCATCCAGCAGCGGCGCAAGGAATGTATAGCGACGCCGCAAATCAAACAGATCAAGCGGCTTGTCGCGCGAAAGCGGAAAAATAGTGCGCGGCGCCGAACGCTCCTGGTCTATCGAGCGATATCGCCCCGCGATGCGGTCGAGCTCGTAGGCGGTGTGCAGGCCGAGTACGTTGGCGATCGGTTTCCATTTTAGGATCTGCGCATCTACATAGACCTCGTCGCCTGCAAGCTCGAATTTGACCTCGCGCAGGTCCGGGTAGCGCACCGTCGCCGAGAATCGTTGCGGCTCCGTCGGCTGCACTAGCAACGTTGCCGCAGTTTCTTCGCGGGTCAACGCGGTGTAGCCATACGTGCCAATGGCAATGGTCGCTGCCAGCACGCCGGCGGCTAGCAGCAGCAAGCCAAATACGGTTCGCCAAACAAAACGAAACGGACGTAAACGGACCAACGCGCCGATGCCCGACAACAACAGCAGTGCACCTAAAAATCCGAAGACGAGGCTTGCCCACCCAAACGGCGAAGCCCAGAGTTGCGTCAGTGCCATAGAATCAACTTAGCCTGGAATGATCTTTGCGTGTACTGACGTTTACGGGCACTTGCCGTTTGTCAGATGTGCTGGCAATCCCGGTTGGGTGTGGCAAACTTTCTGGCGCTGTACTTTACTTTTACCGGGAGAGAGAAACATGAATTTCATCATTTGGCTAGTTGTCGGCGGTTTGATCGGCTGGGTAGCAAGCATGATTATGCGCACCGACGGGCAGCAAGGCATCTTCCTAAACATCGTCGTCGGCATCATCGGTGCAATGCTGGGCGGCTGGCTTATCTCTCCGCTGGTGGGCGTTCCCACCATCAATCAGGGGTCGCTAAGCGTAGGCGCATTGGTTGTTTCATTGCTCGGCGCCGTCATTCTTCTCGCGATCGTCAATCTGTTTCGCCGCGGTACTGCGCGCTAAGAGCGTGTAAGGTGTAAAGGGCGGGCATATGCCCGCCCTTTTCTATTCCGAAGTGACTTTTTGCTCGGCCTGCGGTCACATCACCACTGCGCGCATTCCGCACGGCGACAATCGTCTGCGTGATTGCTGCGACAAGTGCGGGGCCGTGCATTACATCAATCCACGTCCCGTCGTAGGAACGATTCCAATCTGGGGCGATAAAGTCTTGCTGTGCCGGCGAGCAATCGAGCCGCGACTCGGTAAGTGGACGCTGCCCGCTGGATTCATGGAAACCGGGGAAACTACCGGTGAGGGTGCGTTGCGCGAAACCCACGAGGAAGCCGGTGCTCGGATAAGGCTAGGGCCACTGTTCTCGATGATCGATGTGCCCCACGTACAGCAGGTTCATATCTTCTTTCGAGCCGACCTACTTGATACCCACTTTGCCGTTGGCACGGAGAGCCTCGAAGTAACACTGTTCAGCGAGCGTGACATTCCGTGGGAAGAACTTGCATTTCGCACCGTTTCGACCACGCTCGAGCTTTACTTTGCCGACCGCGCACGCGGTGAGTTCGGCGTCCACACACAGGCAATTACGCCAGCGCCGACAGCACGCGCGGTAGGGGCATGATCCCCTGGCTCGCGCCGGGCCAGCCTTTTCCGCCGGTGCAAACGGCGCTGCAAAGCCCTAATGGCTTACTCGCCGCGAGTGCCGAGTTGACCGCTGACCGTCTGTTGGCCGCTTATCCGCAAGGGATTTTTCCTTGGTACTCGGACGAAGAACCTGTGCTGTGGTGGTCGCCGGATCCACGCATGGTGCTGTTCAGCCACGAGTTGAAAGTCTCCCGCAGTTTTGCAAAGACATTGCGAAAAGCCGCGCACGATAGCGCGATCGAGCTTCGCATCGACACTGACTTCGACGCGGTTATTCAGGCCTGCGCCGAACCTCGTGGTGACGACGCGGGTACATGGATTACGGACAGCGTGGCCGACGCGTACATGGAACTGCACCGCCGTGGCCTCGCACATTCAATCGAAACATGGGCAGGCGGCAGGCTCGCCGGCGGCTTATACGGCGTGGCGCTCGGCCGGATGTTCTACGGAGAATCGATGTTCGCGCGCGCGCCCGATGCGTCCAAGATCGCGTTGGCACTACTCGTGCGCGTGATGCAAAACGAGCAAGTACGAGTGATAGACTGCCAACAGAACACGCGCCACCTTGCATCGTTGGGAGCACGCGAAATTTCGCGCCGGGAGTTCGTGGCACATTTGAATGCATCCGTGCGCGGCGCGCCGATAAACTGGACAGCGTATGCGAAGCGCCCTTTGAATTCATTGCTGACGGGTTTCTGAAGCGACTTTCTAGAAGGTGACTTCAATCTCAACCAACTGACGTGGCCAATCTCAAGGAGTTGCCCTTCTCGGCGTTGCAGTTTTATGCAACCGCGCCGTATCCGTGCAGCTATCTCGAGCATCGGCAGGCGCGCTCGCAGGTGGCCACACCAGCGCATCTGATCAACGCCGATGTATACAGCGAGCTGGTAAAAATGGGATTTCGGCGCAGCGGAATCTTCACATACCGGCCGTACTGCGACGGCTGCCGCGCGTGCGTCCCGGTGCGTGTGCCGGTCGCCGAATTCGAAGCCAACCGTACACAGCGCCGCGCGTGGCTACGCCATCGCGCGCTGACGTCACGCGTGGCATCGCTGGCCTTCGATCACGAGCACTACGACCTA
>DATLMT010000294.1:0-5368 GCA_035537135.1 Burkholderiaceae bacterium
GCACGCCTGCACGATCGCCGCAGAGATTGCATCGTGGCCGCAACCCGCGCACAGCGTCGAGATCTTTCCCTCGTAATCGCGCCGCGTGTAGCCAAGCCGGTTGGCCGGCAGAGTCGGATGACGCAGCTTCGGTTTTGCGAGGTAAGTCATCGATGCTCCCTGGCGCTGCGCGCGGTTGCTTCGAAAGGGACGGCGCGCTTTTTTCGAAGACCTGCGAAAGGGCTCATGCAGCTTTTCCCGACTTGATCGGAAGCACGTTCGCGCCACGCACCCGAGACGCAATCGCTTCGACAATGAAGCGGGCGGTGATCGGAGTGCCGTCATAGTGCAACACCGCTATCAACCGCGCAGGATCGATCTGCAGTTCGTTGATCAGCATCGAGCGCAATTGCCCATCGCGATTCTGTTCAACGACGTATACGGAATCATGATCTGCGATGAACTTCTTGACCGACGCTGCGAAAGGAAACGCTCGCACTCGCAGGCGATCGAGGTGAACGTTTTGCCGCTCGAGGGTATCGATCGCCTCATTCATCGACGGACTTGTCGACCCGTAGTAAATGACACCGTGCGAAGTTGTCTTCGATGCCTTAGCGACCACCGGCTGCGGCACCAGCTTGGCGGCGGTGACAAACTTCTTCAACAGCCGCTCCATGTTGTAGACGTAGTCCGGACCGGCTTCGGAGTAACGCGCGTACGCATCCTTGGTCGTTCCGCGAGTGAAATAAGCGCCCCGCGTCGCATGCGTGCCGGGCAGCGTGCGCGAAGGGATACCGTCGCCGTCGGCGTCGAGGTAACGACCGAAGTCGCGGCCAGCTTCGAGCTCGGCCTCGGTCATTACCTTGCCGCGGTCATATCGGCGCGCATCGTCCCACTTCAGCGGCGCGCACAGGCGGTGATTCATTCCAATGTCCAGATCGGTCATTAGAAAAATCGGAGTCTGCAATCGCTCCGCCAGATCCAGTGACGCAGCGGCGAACTCGAAACACTCGTACGGGTCTTCGGGAAACAGCAGCACGTGCTTGGTGTCGCCGTGCGACGCATACGCGCACGCGAGCAGGTCAGATTGCTGCGTGCGGGTCGGCATGCCGGTAGACGGCCCGCCGCGCTGAACGTCAATGATCACCGCCGGCACTTCGGCGAAGTAAGCGAGCCCGATGAATTCGCTCATCAGAGAAATGCCAGGGCCGGAGGTGGCCGTAAACGAGCGCGCCCCGTTCCAGCCGGCCCCGATAACTATCCCAATGGAAGCCAGCTCATCCTCGGCCTGCATGATTGCAAACTTATTGGTGCCCGTTGCTTTGTCGACGCGATACTTGCCGCAGTATTTCTGAAACGCCTCAGCCAGCGAGGACGACGGCGTGATCGGATACCACGCGCAGACTGTCGCACCGCCGTAGACGCAGCCGAGTGCGGCCGCGGC
This sequence comes from Burkholderiaceae bacterium, assembly GCA_035537135.1. Lineage (GTDB taxonomy): Bacteria > Pseudomonadota > Gammaproteobacteria > Burkholderiales > Burkholderiaceae_F > JACCZX01. The sequence continues at coordinate 1,424 of DATLMT010000294.1, forward strand.
GTTGCCCTCGATGAAGATGCGCTCGCCGACCGCGTCGCGGCGCTCAACCCGCAGATCGATCGCGTCTTCGAGCCGCTCGCGGGCATGGTGCAGGCCGGTCATGAAGGCATCGAGATTCGGCTTAATCAACCGGTCCTTGCCCTTGTATTGCTCTCCGAGCAGCTGCGCGATCACTTCGGGCTCGATGCCGAGCAGCTCGGTCAGCACGCCGACGTACATGATGTTCTTCAGCAGCTGCCGCTCTTTTGCGTCGACATACTTGCTTGCGGCGATGTCGGTCAGCGGTACGCCAATCAGGTTGATATCGGCGCGCAGCTTCGCGGCGGCGATCGGCTTGGTGCTGTCGTACATCAGATATCCGCCGGGCTCGATCTCAGCGACGTCTCTTTCCCACGTCTGCGGGTTCATCGCGACCATTAGGTCGACCCCGCCGCGGCGGCCAAGATGGCCTTGCTCGGTGACGCGCACCTCGTACCAGGTCGGCAGGCCCTGAATGTTCGACGGGCAAATGTTGCGCGGCGAAACTGGAACGCCCATGCGCAGGATGCTGCGCGCGAACAACTCATTAGCCGATGCCGAGCCCGAGCCGTTGACGTTGGCGAACTTGATGACGAAATCGTTGACGGCTTTGATGCGTAGCGTGCGCTGCGCTGAAGCGGCGACTCTATCCGGTGCGTTCATGCCGCCACTCGCTGTTTGGGCGTGCGGCAATCGCGACCGGCCTGCGTCATCTCGAGCAGAAACTTCTGCATATCCCACGCGCCGGTCGGGCAGCGCTCTGCGCATAGTCCGCAGTGCAGGCACACATCCTCGTCCTTCACCATCACGCGATGAGTCTTCAGTCCATCAGCGATATACAAGTCCTGTTCAAGATTCAGCGCCGGTGCACGCAGCCTTCGCCGCAGCTCGGACTCCTCGCCGTTAACGATGAAGTTGATGCAATCGGTCGGGCAGATGTCGACACACGCATCGCACTCGATGCAAAGCTGCGCCGTGAACACTGTCTGCACATCGCAGTTCAGGCACCGCTGCGCCTCCTTCCACGCCGTCGCCGGATCGAAGCCGAGCTCGACTTCAACTTTGATGTTCCGCAACACCTGATTGACGTCGCGCCACGGCACTTTGTAGCGCTCGTCATTGGCTACTTCGTTGTCGTAACTCCATTCGTGAATGCCCATCTTCTGCGACAGCAAAGTAACGCCGGGGGCGGGGCGTTCACGGACGTCTTCACCGTGCAAGAGCTTGTCGATCGAGATTGCCGCGTCGTGTCCGTGCGCCACCGCCCAGATGATGTTCTTCGGTCCAAGTGCGGAATCGCCGCCGAAGAAGACATTCGGGATTGACGACTGCAGGGTTGTCTTGTCCAGCACCGGCATGCCGTGCTCGTCGAACGCGATCCCGGAATCGCGCTCGATCCACGGAAATGCGTTCTCCTGTCCTACTGCGATCAGCACTTCATCGCACTCGTAAATTACCTGGGCCTCACCGGTGGGTTTCAAGGAACGGCGCCCCTTATCATCGTATTGAGCCTGCACCTTCTCGAAGCTCATTCCGGTTAAGCGGCCGTTGTCGTGCAGAAACGCCTTTGGCACAAGATAGTTCAAGATCGGAATGCCCTCGTGCATCGCGTCTTCTTTTTCCCATGGCGATGCTTTCATCTCTTCGAAGCCCGAGCGAACGATGACCTTGACGTCTTCGCCGCCGAGCCGCTTCGATGTACGACAACAGTCCATCGCGGTGTTGCCACCGCCCAGCACGATCACGCGCTTGCCAATGCGGTTGACATGACCGAATGACACCGACGACAGCCAATCGATGCCGACATGAATTTTTGCCGCGGCTTCCTCGCGTCCGGGAAGGTCTAGATCACGGCCACGCGGCGCGCCGGAGCCGACAAATATTGCGTCGTACTGCTGCGCCAGCAGCGCTTTCATCGAGTCGATCTTCACACCACCGCGAAACTCAACGCCGAGCTCGAGGATATAGCCGGTTTCCTCGTCAATTACTTCTTCAGGCAAGCGGAAGCGCGGAATCTGCGTGCGGATCATGCCGCCTGCCTGTGGGTCCTGGTCGAACACTGTCACGGCGTAGCCCTGCGGGGCGAGATCGCGTGCCACGGTCAGCGACGCTGGTCCACCGCCGACGCACGCGACGCGCTTGCCGTTCATCGGCACGCGCCGCTTCGGTAAACGCTTCGCGATGTCGTCGTCTTTGTAGTCGGCCGCGACGCGCTTCAAGCGGCAGATCGCGACCGGTTCGGGTTTCTCCATCTGCTGTTGTTCGACGCGCCCACGCCGGCACGCAGGCTCGCACGGCCTGTCACAGGTGCGTCCCAGAATGCCGGGAAACACGTTGGAGCTCCAGTTGACCATGTAGGCGTCGGTGTAGCGCCCCGCCGCGATCAGCCTGATGTATTCCGGGACGGGCGTATGCGCGGGGCACGCCCATTGGCAGTCGACGACGTGATGAAAATAGTCCGGATTTTTAATATCCGTCGGTTGCACCTTGTCTCCTATTGCCTTGCTGGGCGCAGTGTATGCCTGCCAGACAGTGAGTGAGCCTCGGCAGCCGGTAGGGCCGCGGCCGCGCAACAGGCCTAAGCTGTGAGGTTAGAAAACGCAACGCCGGTGGTAGCATGGCCGTTTACTGCGCACGCGGTGCGCGGCTGACTTACACAGCGACAACCGGAAGCCGGAAGCGCTGTTGCCAACGTAGCTCTCCTCAATTTGAGACTGCGCGGCGCTTTGAACGAGAAGCTCGTTTCGGAGGGACTAATGATCAAACAGTTGCAGGCCAACTCGTACCTGTTCGGCGGCAACGCGCCTTATGTCGAGGAGTTGTACGAACGCTACCTCGACAATCCCGGATCCGTTCCGGAAAAGTGGCGTGCTTATTTCGATCAAATGCAGCTAGTCCCCGCGGCGGACGGTTCGCCCGACTCTCGCGACGTAGCGCATGCACCGATCGTCGAATCCTTCGCGCAGCGGGCCAAGGCCAACGCCTTCGCGCCAAAAATCGCTTCGAGCGACTTGTCGGTCGCGCGCAAGCAGGTCCATGTGCAATCGATCATCGCGGCGTACCGATTCCTCGGCAACCGCTGGGCTAATCTGGATCCGCTGCAGCGACGCGAGCGGCCGCATATTCCCGAGCTCGAGCCCGCGTTTTACGACTTGAGCGAAGCCGACATGGACACGGTGTTCTCGGCCGCCAACACGTACTTCGGCCAAGAGCAAATGACGCTGCGCGAAATTGTCAAAGCGCTGCGCGAAACATATTGCGGGTCGATCGGCGCCGAGTACATGTACGTGTCCGATCCGGCGCAGAAGCGGTGGGTGCAGCAGCGGCTCGAATCAATCCGCTCAACGCCGTCATTCAGTAAGGAGACAAAGGTCGAGATTCTGGGCCGATTAACCGCGGCGGAATGGCTCGAGCGCTATCTGCATACGAAGTACGTCGGGCAGAAGCGTTTTTCGCTGGAAGGCAGCGAAAGCTTCATTGCGTCAATGGACGAGCTGGTGCAGCGCGCTGGCTTGAGCGGCGTGCAGGAAATCGTGATCGGCATGGCCCACCGCGGGCGACTTAACGTGCTGGTGAACATTCTCGGCAAGATGCCGGCGGATTTGTTTGCCGAGTTCGAGGGCAAGATGGCGTCGGATCTGCCGGGCGGCGACGTCAAGTATCACAACGGATTTTCAAGCGATATTTCGACACCGGGTGGGCCGGTGCACCTGTCGCTTGCTTTTAATCCCTCGCATCTGGAGATCGTCAATCCGGTGGTAGAGGGCTCGGTGCGAGCGCGGCAGGAACGCCGCGGCGACCATAGAAAGGGCAACGACAGTGGCGACACGGTTCTGCCGGTGCTGGTGCACGGCGACGCCGCGTTCGCCGGCCAGGGTGTCGTAATGGAAACACTGAACCTGGCGCAGACCCGTGGCTACGGTACCG
>DATLMT010000295.1:0-3882 GCA_035537135.1 Burkholderiaceae bacterium
GGGTTCGCTTCGAGCGGCTTGCCGTCGACCGTTGTCACGAACGGCGAGTTTTTCTCGCGGGTCGAATCCAAATGCAAATAGATGATGCGATTCGACACAGCCGATGACAACGCGACACGCTTGTCTTTCTTCAGTTGAGCAATATCGGCCGTCGGCACTCCCTCGATCATCTGCACATCACCGGCGAGCAGCGCGGCAACGCGCGCCGGCGCGCTGGTGATCATCCGAAAGCGCACGTTGTCCCACGCAGGCAGCGGGCCCCAATACTGATCGTTGCGTTTCAGCACCACGCGGTCGCCGGCGACGTATTCGGCATAACGGAATGGCCCGGTGCCGATCATGGCCTTGCCCGAGTTGAACTCCTCGGTCTTCGCACCGTCCGCCACCGACTTTGCCAGGATGGCTACCGACACCATGTCGTACGGCAACAGCGGATGCGGCTTGTCCGTTTTCAGACGCAGCGTGAATTTGTCCGGCGTCTGGATGTCGATGATCGGGCGCACAAAGCTGGCGAACGATGCCGGAGAGTTCGGCACGTTCGGCACGCGCTTGAAGGTCGCGATGACGTCATCGGCGGTGAAGTCCTGCCCATTGTGGAATTTGACTCCCTTGCGCAGCTTGATCTCCCATTCGGTGTCGGACAGCGGCTTCCACGATTCAGCCAGACTCGGCAGCAGCACCGTCTGCTTTTCGTCCTGCTTGATCAGCGTCTCGAACACGTGCCGCGCGATCTGGTTGTTCGGCGTCAGGTTATGAAAATGCGGATCGAGCGATGTAATCGGCGACGACAATCCGATCGTCAGGTCGGCGGCGCGCGCGAGACCAACAGTTGCGAAGGAAGCGATAAGAGCGCAAATAGCGCGCACAATGATGCTGGGCATGACCCCTCCTGGCTCGGGAAGTCCCTAGCTTAGCGGGCCGTAGGCACGATGTGTGCGAGGGACAACCATCAGTGCCGCACCGTAGGCTAAGCGACGGCGGGAATAAGCAGGGCGTCCACAAACACAATGACCGAGCCAGCCGAACGCACCCGCAAACCGGCAATGAAGCCAAAGGGGGGTCGTCCGCCGCGTGCGCGTGCGCCGGACCATGCCGAGCAGGACATGGCTGCGAAGGTCGACAGCGAAATAACGCCGGCCCCGGGCTACTCGTTGCTGCCTCTAGTCGGCATTGGAGCCTCGGCGGGCGGCATTCCAGCGCTGCAGACGTTTTTCCAGGCGATGCCGCGCGACTCCGGCTTGGCATTCGTGGTGGTGATGCATCTTTCGTCCGAGCACGAAAGTGCTCTCGCCGAAGTGATGCAGGGCTTTACGGCTATGCCCGTGGAACAGGTCCACAACACCATCAAGGTCAAGCCGAATCGTGTGTACGTCATTCCTCCCGGCAAGCAGATCGCTGCCAGGAATGGCCAACTCGAATTGGCCGACCTACCCAGTGAACCTGGCCGCCGGGTCGCGGTGGATTTATTTTTCCGCACCTTGGGGGATACGCACGGAGCACATGCAGCCGCCATCGTGTTATCAGGCGCCGACGGCGACGGCGCCATCGGGCTTAAACGAGTCAAAGAACGCGGTGGCCTGACCATTGCGCAGGACCCGGAAGAGGCTGGGCATCCGAGCATGCCGCAGACCGCAATCGATACCGGGCTGGTCGACTGGGTGCTGCGAGTTGCGGACATGCCGGAGCGGCTCGTCAAGTATTACGAGCTGGCTCAGGCCATCAAGTTACCGCCGGAAGAAGGCCCCGCGCTGGACGAACCGGCGCCGCCAGAACCGCATCTGTCCATCGCCGAATCCGAAGCGGCCGTGCGGGACACCTTGGCCTTTCTTGCCACGCGCACTGGACGCGATTTTTCGAACTACAAGCGCGCGACGGTTCTGCGTCGGATTGGGCGGCGCATGCAGGTCACCGGGATGAATGACCTGCCCGGTTACCTGACGTTCCTGCGAGGTAGCCCGTTCGAAACTGCGGCGCTGCTGCAGGACATGCTGATCAGTGTCACCAATTTTTTCCGGGATCGAGACGCGTTTGACGAACTCGAGCTGCAAATTCCGGCGTTGTTTCGCGAAAAGCGCTCGAACGATCAGGTCCGCGTGTGGGTTGCTGGTTGTGCCACCGGCGAGGAAGCGTATTCGATCGCGATGTTGTTGTATGAGCACGCCCGAACCATAGATGCGCCTCCGCAGATCCAGGTCTTTGCAACGGACATTTCCGAAAGTGCGCTCAAAGCCGCGCGCGAGGGGATGTACCCCGAAACAATCGCAGCCGACGTTTCCGAGGAAAGGTTGCGCCGCTGGTTTGTCAAGGAACTGCACGGCTATCGAGTGCGGCGCGAAATCCGGGAGTTGGTCTTGTTCGCATTGCATGACGCCCTGAAAGACGCACCGTTTTCGCGCGTGGATCTAGTGTCATGCCGCAACATGCTGATCTACCTGAAGTCCGAGGCGCAATCGAGGTTGATCGACATCTTCCATTTCGCATTACGCCCGTCCGGCCGGCTGTTTTTGGGGTCGTCCGAATCGCTTGACGCGAGCAGCGAGCTGTTTACTACCATCGACAAAAGACACCGGATCTACGCACACAAGCCGACCGTACGAAACGCCTTGCCGGTGCCGGTCGGCACCAGTCTGTTGGCGCGGACGCTCAATGCCGTTAACGGTGGACTTCAGCGGCCCACGTTTCCGAAGCTGAATGAAGACGCCGATGCGCTGGCACGGACCCAGCTAAAGGTCGCGGTTAACAGAAACGCGACCAAGGCCAGCGAGCTGCACTACCGGCTGATCGAGCGGTTTGGCCCACCGTCGGTGGTCGTTAACGCCGAGCACCAGATCGTTCATATGTCGAACGCCGTTGGGCGGCTGCTGCAGTTCGCCGGTGGCGAGCCCACACAGAATCTGCTGCAGCTGATTCATCCGGCGCTGCGGCTGGATCTGCGGGCCGCGCTCTTCACTGCAATGCACTCGCACGCGCCGAGCGGCCAAACAGACATTCCGATCGAGGTGGAAGGCAAGCGCCTCAGGGTCGGCCTCCAGGTTTCGCCGGCGAACGACCTCGGTCAGGATTATCTGCTGGTTCTGTTTCAAATCCGGGAAGAGGAGATTACGGATGGTGAACTTCCTCCCGCGGAGCCTCAACAGGCGGACAACGAACTCAAACGCGAGCTCGAGAGGACGCGTACGCAACTGCGCGACACGGTCGAGCAGTCGGAAGCGTCCAGCGAGGAACTGCGTGCCAGCAACGAAGAGCTGCAGGCGATTAACGAAGAGCTCCGTTCCGCCACCGAGGAACTGGAGACCAGCCGCGAAGAGCTGCAGTCGATCAACGAAGAGTTGGGCACGGTCAACCAGGAGTTGAAGAACAAGGTCGAGGAGCTGGGACGCGCCAATACCGACCTGCACGTTTTGATGGGCGCCAACGCAATTGCAACGATCTTTCTAGACCGCGAACTGCGCATCCTCCGATACACGCCCACCGCAATCGACTTGTTCAATCTGATTCATACCGATATCGGCCGCCCACTGAGCGACATTACGCACCGCCTCGATTACCCCGAAATGGAGCGTGACGCACGACGCGCGCTGGGTGAGCTGATGCCGGCGGAACGCGAGGTGCACGCTGACAAGAGGTGGTTCCTCGCGCGCACGCTGCCATACCGGGTCAGTGACGAGCGAATCGGCGGCGTCGTGTTTACTTTCGTCGACATCACGGCACGGCGTGCGGCCGAGCAAGGATTGCGCGAGCTGCAGCAGGAACAGGCGGCCGATCTGGCGGCGATGCTGCGGCTGCAGGATCTGGGCTCTCGGCTGATCAGCACCGCTGATTTGACGCCGCTGCTGCGGCAATTGCTGGATGCCGTGGTCGACATGCAGGGCGCCGACTTTG
>DATLMT010000296.1:0-6708 GCA_035537135.1 Burkholderiaceae bacterium
GCCAAGTCGCGCCGCGCACTGCTCGGATTACACGAGGATTTGCGTCACGGCCGCGTCGAAAAGCGCTACTCGGTATTGGTCAGGGGCGATTGGGTCAATGATCGGCAGCACGTTCGGCTGCCGCTCGCTAAATACATCAACCGCCACGGCGAGCGCCGCGTCAGTGTCGACGACCAAGGCATGGAATCGCACACGGTGTTTAGCCTGCTGAAGCGTTACCGGGCGTTCTCGTTGCTCGAAGCGGACCTAAAAACGGGACGCACGCATCAGATCCGCGTTCACCTGTCGCACCTTGGATTTCCCATTGTCGGCGACGACAAGTACGGTGACTTTGAACTGAACAAACGCATCGCACGCGGCGTTGATACCCCGCGATTGGCACGGATGTTTCTGCACGCCGGGACAACGGTCTTCAAGCACCCAATCACGAGTCGCCCGATGTCGCTTGAAGCGCCGCTGCCGCCCGAATGCGCGGATTTTCTGCAAGGAATTGCGGCCGCTGCAGGAACTAACGGTCGAGAGGCGCCGCGCTGACCGGCCCGCCGCCACGGCACGGCGCGAACAGGTCGAGCGACCGATCCCGATCGGGTGTTTCGATATCCAGCACGCCGGCAAGCGAGTGGAACAGGTTATCGTGGCTGACCTGATGACGAGCGCGTTCGCGCAGGCACCCTACGTCGATATTCCGATGGCGTACGAACTCGGGCGCCATCCACCATAGCATCGGCACTTCGAGCTGTTCCTTCGGAGCGATCGCATACGGCATCCCGTGCAGGTACAGCCCTCGCTCTCCGAGCGACTCGCCATGGTCGGATACGTAAACCATGGCCACGTCGTACCGATCGCGCTGCTGATCGAGAAAAGATATGACGCGCGCGAGGACATGGTCGGTGTAGCGCAATGCGTTGTCATACGCATTGACGATTTGCTGCTGCGTACACTGATGCAGCGCGTCGGTTTCGCACGCGGGCTCAAAGTGACGAAACGCCGCCGGGTACCGCCGGTAATAGGCCGGTCCATGATTGCCCAGCTGATGCAGAACGACGAACATATCGAATCTGGGCTGGCGGACCAGCGCGTCCATGTTGTCCAGCAACACTTCGTCGAAGCAATGGCCGGATGGGCATAAGCCCGGAATGTGTACGTCGCTCAGGTCGTGCACTTCAATCCCGGTGCACACTCCTTTGCAGCCGCTCTGATTGTCACGCCACACGACGCGAATGCCGGCACGGGCAAGCTGCTGCGGCAGCGATTCGTGGTTCAGGATGCGCGCCTCGTCGTACGCGCGGCGGCCGAATGGCGAGAACATGCACGGCAGCGAGACTTCAGTAGACGTCCCACACGCGCGCGCGCGCGGAAAGTTGATGATGTCCAGCTTCGCCAGCTCCGGATTGGTGTCGCGTGGATAGCCGTTCAAGGAAAAGTTCGCCGCGCGTGCGGTTTCGCCCACGACCAACACGAACAGGGTCGGGCGGTGTGCCTGTGAGACGGTCGCGCTGCGCTTGACGCTGATCGGACCTTCGCGCGCAGCCGCCACGTAGGCCGCGCGTTGCCGCAGGGCACGCACCGTAGATATCAGCACATTCGCAGGCGTGAGCATGTTTCGGATCTCGGGGCGACTACGCAGCGTGGGCGCAATATCTTTGAACCCCAGCGCGGCGGTGCTTACTGCGACCGCGGCAGCCATCAGAAGAGTTATGCAGCGAAGTGCAAATGGCGAATGTTTCGGAGCGGCAGTGCGAACAGACAACACCAAACCTATCGGCAGCAGTGCGTATGCCATCAACGTCGCGAGCACATCGAAGCCCAGAAGCTCGACCGCCTCGTGCATATCCGTGTGCAGAACGTTGCGCATCATCGATGTATCGACGACGATCCCGTAGCCAGAGACGAAGTGCGTCACCAGCGCGCTGATCAACAGCGCACCGCACAACACGGGTTTCAGCGTGCGCCGCGTAGACAGTGCCGCCAGCAAGAAATAATGCACCGCTGACATCAGTCCCAGCGTGAGCAGCGCTACGGTCCACGTCGATGCGCTGCTTGTGTCCCGGCCCTGCAGCAACGCAGCCCAGAATGGCAGGTTATCGGCAATCGAGATAAACAAAGCCACCAGAAGAATCAGCGTTTCCGCGGAAGCTGCCGGCCGTCGCGACTGCGCGCGCGACAATGGCGCCATCAGAACCGCGCCATCTCCGCTCATGCTCGCTTCCCCCTCAGCAGCGAGTTGAACGCAAGCGCGGCGGCGCACCAGTCGATCATCGCCGCCCACAGGTTATGGCTGAAGAAGTGCGCGCCCTGCACCACACGCACTGCGGAAAATGCAGTCCCCACGACGATCGCTGAGAACAGGCCGGTGCGCGCCAATCGCGGCCTGTCAAGGGCGTGCCCGAGAAAGTAAAGCGCGAACAGCGTGTAACCCGCCGATGCATGGCCGCTCGGAAAACAGTGTCCGGCGTCGATCGGCGCGACAAACCATGCATGGGAGGCGTCGGCGAAACCGCCATAGAGCCGCAGATCAACCGGGCAGTGATGGCCGGTCGTATGTTTCAACGCGGCCACGATCATGGGCCCGAGTGCCATTGCCAGCAGCGCCAATCCAACGGCGCGCCGCTCATGGTCCCCGACCCGAGAGCGCTCGGAGCCGAACGCGATCACCAGTATGCCGAGAGCGATGATCCAGATCGCATACTTGGCGGCGCGATGGCCAAACAACTCTAGCCATTCACTGTCACGCAGCGGAAAGCGCGCCCGCGAAGCGTCGTAAAAGAGATCGGTGACCAAACGGTCCAAGCCGCTCTGCGAAGCAAACAGTGCCAGCAACGCCAGCGCAAGCGGCACGAAGATCACAAAAGCGCGGCTAGCGCCGCCGGTGTAAAACCAAGCCCGCGGTGAAATCAGAAGGGCACGCCGCACATATGCCGCATGCGATTTGGTTGTCATGCTGACGAGTCGATAGCAGTGCCGCCAAATGCTATCTACGCATCCGTCAAGGCGACGTCGTCAATTCGTTGAGTTTTCGTCGAGTTGGCAAGCCAGCGCCACGGCTTAGCAAAAGCGGCAATGCCGACCCGATGTGGATCCCGCAGACGCGGGCGCCTCAACACAAGTACAGTTGACAGCACCTTCCCAGAGGCCACATGCTCGTCGCCATTGCGTGTTTGCTGCTGATCGCGCTGACAACCCTCATTCACTACGAGGTTCTGAGAGGCTTGCATGTCGGCCTTCCCAAGCTTCGCATCGCCAACCGTGCCAAGTTACTGATCGTTATCTACGCCGCGTTACTAGCGCACGCATTAGAGATCGGGTTGTATGCGGTGGCGCTCTTCGGCTTGATCCGCTACCTTGACGCCGGCAGTCTGAGCGGCGGCGAAACCTCCCTGCTCGATTGCGTCTATTTCTCTGCCGAGACGTATACGTCGCTAGGCCTTGGAGACATCGCACCGGCTGGCCCAGTACGGCTTCTCGCGGGCGTCGAAGCGCTTAATGGGCTGTTGTTGATTGCCTGGTCAGCGTCGTACACGTACCTCGCGATGGAAAAGTTCTGGGCACCTGGCCAGCGCGATCGAAGCGACAGCTGACATGCGCAAGGGCGCGCGCAAATCGATGGCAGTTCGGTCGAGCATCGCGCCCGGCTGACTTATTGGATGGCCTCGATCGCTTCGACTTGCGTCGAACCGCCGCACCCGGCTACAGCTGCAGCGAGAAGCAGGTACCCGAGCCGGGCGTCGATTCGACTGATAAGCCCCAACCGTTGACCTCCGCCGATTGTTTGGCAATCGCGAGACCGAGGCCGCGGTCAGCTGGCTGCGGGCCTGGGGCATCTTTCAGCCGCCCGCTGTAGTAGCGCTCGAATACGAACGGCAAGTCGGCCGCCGTGATGCCCGGCCCGTCGTCGGTGATCGTCAACCGCTCACCGTCGCGTCGCACTACGCACGTCGCCGGCCCCGCGTGCTCGGCCGCATTGCGCAGTAGATTGCGCAGGATTGTCAGCAGCGCGTGCCGATCACTGACGACAATTGCGCCGACCGGCACATCATTGACGAGCCGCAACGCCGGTGCAACGCCATCCTGCGCGAGACTGCTCCACGCGTCTTCGACCAGCATGTGCAGGTCGACGCGCTCGAATGTTCCGCGCTGCTCCAGCGACAATGCATGCAGCGACTCGAGCGTGCTTGCGGCCGCATCGATCGTGGCCATCGCGCGTTTCAGGCGGACCTGCTGATCGGCGTCCAAGTGCGGTGACAGCGCCGCCAATTCGACATCTGTTCTTAGGGCGGATAACGGTGTGCGCAGCTCGTGCGCGATATTCGCTGCGAACTCGCGCTGCCGCGCGGCGGTTTCTTCAAGGCGGGAACGCACGCGGTCGAACGCGGCAAGCAAGACCGCTTCCTCGTCTGCGTTTGTTGGCGGCGGCTTAGAGCCTCCGGGTGCCCAGCGCGCTAGGCGCTCGGTCAGGCGTTTCAGCGGCGCCACCACCAGCCGCGCCAGCATGTTCGCCAGCACAATGCCGAGTCCGATGCACAGCGCGCCGATGATCAGCAACTGAACCCCGAACTCGTCGACCAGTGCTTCGTTCAGCGTCGCGTCGTACTGAACGATCAGACGCCCAAGCGAAGTCGGCGCAACTACCACGTGGAAGACTTGACCGGCTTCGTACAGTCGGTGCGGTCCGGCCGATAGTGCACGCACCCGGGCGGGCAACAACGACGCTTCGACCGCATCGTGCGCCTGCAGCCACGCCGATAAATTGCCGCCAAGCGCGATTTCGGAGACGCCCTGCGCGGTTTTCAGCTCTCCACTTTCCAGGCGGGCGACAAGTCGTTTGGCCTCCGACAGCACAATCTCGTCAACGAGCGTGTCTTCCTGTTCTTCGAGTGACAGATATGCGAGCACGCCCTGCGCGATGACGAACAGCGTGACGAGCGCTCCAAGCGCCCAGCTGATTCGGCGCTGCAAAGTCATTGCGATACACCTTCGGTGCGCAGCCTGTACCCTACGCCGTGCACCGTCTCCACGCCGTCGTAGCCGGCATCGGCCAATGCGCGCCGAAGCAGATGCACCTGGCTGCGCAGCACATCGCTTTCGAGCTCGCCATCGGGCCAGAGCAATGCTTCGAGCTCGGCCCGCGTCACTACGCGTCCTGGATCGCGCAGCAGACAATCGAGAATCTGCATCGGGCGCCGCGGCAGATGCACCGGCGTGCCATGCACAGACACTAATCGCGTGCGCCGGTCCAGCAATAGCGGTCCCGCCGAAGCGACATCTGTGACGACCGCGCCGATCGCGCGCCGGTGCAGCGCAGCGACTCGCGCTTCGAGCTCTGCCAGCGAGAACGGTTTCGCGAGATAGTCGTCGGCGCCGAGCGAAAAACAAGCGAGCTTGCTGTCGAGCTCGTCGCGTGCGGTCAGGATCAACACCGGCGTCGACAGTGCCAGTTGGCGTCGTAGGTAATCGAGCACGCGCTTGCCGTCGATTCGCGGCAAGCCGAGATCGAGAACTACGACGTCGAAAGTCTCGCTCGTCAACCGCGCCGTCGCAGCCGCGCCGTCATGCGCGATATCGACGGAGTGGCCCCGCATTTCAAAAAACGTGACGCAATTGAGTGCAATCGTCGTTTCGTCCTCGACGATCAGCACGCGACATCGGGCGGGCTCCGCAGTCATTGGCGCATCTTATGATGCGCCGGATACAACTGTTCGCCAACATCGATGCGCCGTTTTGATCTGATCGTGTTTGACTGGGACGGCACGATCGTCGATTCGACGTCGATGATTGCCGGGTGCATTCGCAGTGCCGCCTCCGATCTGGGACTCGCGGTTCCTACGATCGAGCAAGCCAGCCATGTGATCGGCCTCGGCTTGCGCGATGCACTTTCGCACGCGGTGCCCGGCCTTGCGCTTGATCGTGCAGAAGAATTTTCGGCGCGCTACCGATATCACTATCTTGCCTGCGAGCCGAAAATCGTTTTGTTCGATGGCATGCAAACGATGCTCGAAGAGCTGGCATCGACGGGCGTGCTACTGGCGGTTGCGACCGGCAAGACGCGGCGCGGCCTGACGCGTGCGTTTGAGTCAAGCGGCTTAGGGCGACTCTTTGCTGCGTCGAAGTGTGCCGACGAGTCGCATTCGAAGCCGCATCCTGCGATGTTGCGCGAGCTTGCCGACGAACTCGACGTCCAGCCGCAACGCATGCTGATGATCGGTGACACAACACACGATCTGCAGATGGCGGCCGCCGCTGGTGTGCCAAGTGTCGGCGTCACGTACGGCGCGCACCTGCACGCACACCTCGCGTCTTACGGGGCATTGACGCTGGTTGGATCGGTACCGGAGTTGCACTCGTGGCTGAAAGCAAGCAACTGATCGATATCTGCGCGTCGTCCGACTTGATCAGTGGCGGCCACGGAGTGCGCTTCGAAGTCGACATCGGAGGGCGCCATGCGCCGGCGTTCGCGATTCGCTATGGCGGGCTCGCGTTTGCCTATCTAAATCGGTGTGCGCATGTCGCGATGGAACTCGACTGGCAACCGGGCGTGTTCTTCGACTTTGATGCCGAGCACCTGCTGTGCTCGACCCATGGCGCGTTTTACGATCCCGCCAGCGGCGCGTGCCGCGGCGGCGCTTGCACTGGTTACGGTGGTCTGCGCGCACTGCATGTGGTCGAGCAAAACGGCCGCGTGCTGTGGCGGCCCGATGGCTACGCCGAGCC
>DATLMT010000297.1:0-11538 GCA_035537135.1 Burkholderiaceae bacterium
GGTGACGGAAAAGTTACTGCGGTGATCACCGATATCCTCAACCCCAACGGCATCGCGTTCTCACCCGACGAGAAGAAGCTGTACGTTGTTGAATGGCGCGGCACGCCCAACCGGAGTATCTGGAGCTTCGACGTGAATGCCGACGGCACAGTCACCAACAAGGTCAAGTTGATCGACGCGGCCGATCAAGGCGCGCTCGATGGATTCAAGGTCGACCGTGACGGCAACCTGTGGTGCGGATGGGGCAGCAACGGCGCTCTTAACGCGGAACCGACCGACATCGGCGGGCGCAAGGTATTTCAGTTGCGCGGAAAATCGGAAGATCTCGACGGCGTGATGGTGTTCAATCCGGCAGGCAAGGCGATTGCGCATATCCGCTTACCAGAGCGCTGCGCAAATCTGTGTTTCGGCGGGCCGAAAAACAACCGGCTGTACATGGCGAGTTGCCATTCGCTGTATGCGCTGTACGTGGAATCACACGGCGCTGTCTGACGGATCGCTGGCGCAATTCATGAACAGTTGACTAGGACAGAGTACTGACGCCACTCGCTGCTTGCGCTGATAGGTGGAGGCGAGAGCGGCTTGTCGCAGCCTATTGGATGGGAATGCGTTAGATCTGACCCTCGGCGAGCTCACTGCGCCGTTGCTGACCCTGCTGCTCCGACATCCATCAGCACGCTGGGCGCCTGTTAGCATCCAGCGATGTGCCGATCGGTCGTCTTCCGGCTCCCCTTTATCGCTACTCTCGCTCTGACTGCCGCATGCGACCGCGCGAACACGCCGCCGGCAGAAAAAGCAGCGCCCCAAGTTACCGTCATCACCGTGAAACCGCAAAGCGTGGTGATCAAAACGCTCCTGCCCGGCCGCACGGCACCGACGATGATCGCCGAGGTGCGCCCGCAAGTGACAGGGATCATCGAGTCACGCACTTTCAACGAAGGAGCTGAAGTCAAGGCCGGCAGCACGCTTTACAAGCTGAACGCGGCCACCTACCAGACGACGTACGAGAGCGCACGCGCCGCGGTGGCAAAGGCAGAAGCCGGCGTGCAGACAGCCCGGCGCAACGTCGAACGCAACAAAGAACTGGTCGAGATCAAGTTTGTCAGCCAGCAGGCCTACGACGATGCCTTAACGACGCTGCGCCAGAACGAAGCCGACCTCGCGGGGGCGAAGGCCGCCGCCGAGGCCGCGCGGATCAACCTTGCATATACCAACGTCGTCGCGCCAATTTCCGGACGCACCGGCAAGTCCACCGTCACCGCGGGCGCTCTGGTGACGGCGAACCAGGCATCACCACTCGTGACGATCCAGCAGATGAACCCGATGTATGTCGATGTCACGCAGTCGAGCAACGAAGTACTTCGGCTGCGAAGAGCAATGGCCAGCGGCGAACTGAAGCGCGCGCGCAGCGATGCAGCGCGCGTGACACTGCTGCTTGACGATGGAGCGCCGTATCCTCATGAGGGCACGCTGCAGTTCTCAGACGTGACCGTCGATGCTTCGACCGGTGCAATCACGCTGCGTGCGTTGTTCCCGAATCCGGATAACACTCTGTTGCCCAACATGTTCGTGCAGGCAGTGATCGAGGAAGGCGTGCGCGACAACGCGATCCTCGTGCCGCAGCAAGGGGTAACGCGCGACGCCAAGGGCCAGGCGATCGCAATGGTGGTCGGCGCCGATGACAAAGTCGAGACGCGGCAGCTGAAAACTGCTCGCACAATCGGCAACGACTGGCTGCTCGACTCCGGTTTGCAGGCGGGCGATCGAGTCATTATCGAAGGGCTGCAGAGAGCGCCCCTTGGCACCGTGGTGCAGGCGCTCCCGGCTGGCGCGCCAAGTGAAAGTGCGCCGCGCGCCAGCGCGAACTCGGGAGCGGCGGCCGCACCCGCGGGTAGCGCGGGCAAGCGCTGAGCGCCCAACTAACGACGGGTTACTAGGCAGTGTCACACTTTTTCATTGAGCGGCCGATCTTCGCGTGGGTGATCGCACTCGTGATCATGCTAGCGGGCGCTATCGCGATCGTCCGCCTGCCGATTGCGCAGTATCCGAGCATCGCGCCTCCTACGATCACGATCAACGCGACGTATCCGGGTGCGTCGGCCAAGACGGTGGAGGACACCGTCACTCAGATCATCGAGCAGCGGATGACCGGTCTGGACGGACTGCGTTACATCACGTCGACCAGCGACAGTCTGGGCGCCGCTTCAATTGTCCTGACGTTCAACGCAGGAGTGAACCCGGACGTCGCGCAGGTGCAGGTGCAAAACAAGCTGAAGCTCGCGGAAACGCTGTTGCCGCAGGAGGTTCAGCAGCAGGGTGTCAACGTGGTGAAGACGGTCCGCAACTTCATCATGGTGATCGGCTTCTATTCGGAAGACGGGTCGATGAACCGCACAGACATCGCCGACTACGTAGCGGCAAACGTGCAGGAGATTCTGAGCCGCGTGCCAGGTGTCGGCGAGCTGACCCTTTTCGGAACGCAGTACGCAATGCGGATCTGGCTCGACCCGGGCAAGTTGAACAGCTTCAAGCTGACGCCCGCGGATGTCGGTGCCGCTGTTCGCTCGCAGAACGTGCAAGTCGCTGCTGGACAGCTCGGTGGACTGCCGGCCGTGCAAGGACAGCAACTAAACGCGACGATATCGGCACAAGGCCGGCTGCAGACGCCTGCGCAGTTCGAGTCGATCGTGTTGCGCACCGATCCCTCCGGCGCTACGGTGCGGCTGCGCGACGTCGCCCGTGTCGAGCTCGGCAGTGAGAACTACAGCACGCTGTCCTTCTACAACGGCAAGCCTTCATCGGGTCTCGCCGTACGACTCGCCACCGGTGCCAACGCCCTCGACACCGCCGATGCCGTAAAGGCCAAGACCGCCGAGCTCGAGCGATTCTTTCCGCGCGGCCTGAAGGCGGTCGTCGCGTTCGACACGACTCCATTCATCCGATTGTCGATCCAGGAGGTCGTAATAACTCTGATCGAGGCGTTTGTTCTAGTTGTGCTCGTGATGTACCTGTTTCTGCAGAACCTGCGCGCGACATTGATTCCTGCGATCGCGGTGCCGGTGGTGTTGCTTGGCACGTTCGGCGTGATGTTCGCGTTCGGCTTTTCGATCAACGTACTGACGATGTTCGGCGTGGTGCTGACCATCGGCTTGCTGGTCGATGACGCAATCGTCGTCGTAGAGAACGTTGAGCGCCTGATGAGCGAAGAGGGTTTGTCGCCCAAGGAAGCAACGAAGAAGTCGATGGGCCAGATCACCGGCGCGTTGGTCGGGATCGCGCTCGTCCTCGCCGCGGTGTTCATTCCGATGGCTTTCTTCGGCGGCTCGACCGGTGTCATCTATCGCCAGTTCTCGATCACGATGGCCTCGGCGATGCTGCTTTCAGTTTCGGTGGCGCTGATCCTTTCACCTGCGCTGTGCGCGACATTGCTGAAGCCGGTCAAAAAGGGCTCGCATGGAAAAACGACCGGATTTTTCGGTTGGTTCAACCGCGGTTTTGATCGCGGCAGCGCCGCCTACCGGCGCACCATCGGCCGCATGCTCAAGGGGCCGCTGCGCTGGCTTGTCGCGTACGCCGTGATGATCGCCGTCGGCATCTTTCTGCTGCTGCGGCTGCCGACATCGTTTCTGCCGGACGAGGATCAAGGCATCATGTTCGGGCAAGTTGTGCTGCCCGCCGGAGCGACGCAGGAGCGCACGCTGCGCGTGCTGCGCGACATGGAGCGCCACTTCCTGGTCGACGAGAAAGACTTGGTGCAGTCGCTGTTCACCGTCGCGGGCTTTTCTTTTTCTGGCAGCGGGCAGAACGCCGGCATCGCATTCGTGCGGCTGCGCGATTGGAAGGAACGGCCGGGCGCGCAAAACACGGTTAAGGCCGTCGCGGGCCGCGCAGCGGCGGCTTTCTCCAAATTCCGCGACGCGATGGTGTTCGCGTTTCCACCGCCTGCGGTGCTCGAGCTCGGCGTGGCGAACGGATTCGACATGTATCTGCAGGACCGCGCGGGCGCCGGCCATGAAGCATTGATGGCGGCCCGCAATCAACTGCTCGGCATGGCAGCAAAGGATCCCACCCTTGTCGCCGTGCGACCGAATGGGCAGGAAGACACACCGCAGTTCAGTATCGAGGTCGATACGGTGCATGCCGGCGCGCTGGGGCTGGCGATGGCTGACGTCAACGCAACGTTGTCTGCAGCATGGGGCAGCTCGTACGTGAATGACTTCATCGACAAGGGTAGGGTTAAGAAGGTCTACATGCAGGCCGACGCGCCGTTTCGGATGGTCCCCGAGGACCTGTCCAAGTGGTACGTGCGCAATGCGCAAGGCGACATGGTTCCGTTCTCCATGTTCGCGCGTGGCAGCTGGACGTTCGGCTCGCCTCGCCTCGAACGCTTTAACGGCGCGGCCGCCGTGCAGATACAGGGGCAGGCTGCGGCGGGTTACAGCTCCGGCGAGGCGATCGCGGCGATGGAAAAACTTGCGAGCCAGCTACCGCCCGGGTTTGGAATTGCGTGGACCGGACTGTCCTACGAAGAACGGCTGTCGGGTGCGCAAGCGCCGCTGCTATATGGACTGTCGATCATTGTCGTGTTCCTGTGTCTTGCCGCGTTGTACGAGAGCTGGTCGATTCCATTCGCGGTGCTGCTGATCGTGCCGCTCGGCATCCTCGGCGCGGTGATCGCGGCGACTGGCCGCGGATTGTCGGATGACGTGTACTTCCAGGTCGGACTGCTGACTACGATCGGACTATCGGCGAAGAACGCCATCCTGATCATTCAGTTCGCTCTGAAGCAGATGGCCGAAGGCATCGAGCTCATTCCGGCCACGCTCGAGGCAGTTCGCCTGCGACTGCGACCGATTCTGATGACCTCGCTGGCGTTTGGTGGAGGCGTGCTGCCGCTGGCGCTCGCAAACGGCGCGGGATCCGGCAGTCAGAATGCGATTGGTACCGGTGTCTTCGGCGGCATGGTCGCCGCGACTGCTCTTGGACTGCTGTTCGTGCCGTTGTTCTTCGTTGTTGTGAGGCGGCTGGTGACTCGGCGCGCCGTTCGTGGGATCAATGTGGTTGAGCCAAAAGCCGTCTGAACTGAAGAAAACAATCTACCCATAACAGGACAACTAATCGTTGTCACCCCGTCCATCAAGCCGCCACGTACGTCGAGCACTATGCCCGCTGAAAGCAGCAACCGCCTGCCTTACCGCACCCTCGGTAACAGCCAACTCAAAGTTTCGAGGTTATGCGTCGGCGCGATGATGTTTGGCGACCAGACCGACGAACGGGTTGCGCGCGAGATCCTGGCGCATGCGCGCGACCACGGAGTCAATTTCATCGACACCGCCGACGTGTATTCCAACGGCAAGTCCGAGTCGATGGTGGGTGGATTGATCGAGTCGCAGCGTGCCGACTGGGTCCTTGCCACCAAGGTGGGCAACAAGATGTCTGAGCGGCCGAACGAGTCGCACTATTCGCGCACGTGGGTCTTGCGTGAATGCGACGCGAGCCTGAAGCGGCTGGCCACCGACTGGATCGATATCTACTACCTGCACCGCGACTTCAATGGCATGCATCTGGAGGAGCCGCTACGCGCGATCGATGCGCTGTTGCACGCCGGCAAGATCCGGTACTGGGGCGTGAGCAACTTTCGCGGCTGGCGTATTGCGGAAGCCGTTTACACGGCGCGCGCGCTCAACATGCCCGCACCGATCGTCTGTCAGCCGTACTACAACCTGCTCAATCGGATGCCCGAGGTGGAGGTTCTGCCCGCGTGCGAACGCTTCGGTCTTGGCGTCGTACCGTACAGCCCGATCGCGCGCGGTGTGCTCAGCGGCAAGTACACGCTCGGCGGCAAGCCCCCCGCCGGCACACGCGCTGATCGCGCTGACAAACGCTTCATGGAAACTGAGTTTCGCGAAGAATCATTGCGAGTCGCGCAAAAGCTCGGCGAGCACTGTGCTCGCAAAGGCATCTCGCTGTCGCACTTCGCAACCGCGTGGGTATTGGCACACCGCGCAGTGAGCGCGGTGATCGCGGGGCCGCGCACATTCGAACAATGGAAAGAATACGTTTCCGGCCTCGATTGCGAGATCACGCACGAGGATGAAGCGCTCGTCGATTCACTCGTGAGCCCAGGGCATCCGTCGACACCGGGCTACAACGACCCGGCGTATCCATGGGAGAAACGACGCGCCTAAGGACGCTGATTCTTGGGCAGCAACGACAGAATGATTTCTAGGTCGGCATCCGACGGGAAGCGTCCCGTCTCATATCGGGAATAAGCGGGATCGCCGTCAAGGACGACGTCGAACTGCCCACTGCGTCCCGGGCGTAGGTCCACCTTCGCATGACCGCGCGACTCAAACCAAGCCTTCACACGGAGGGCTTCGGGCTTGTAGCCTCAGGCGGCGCAATAAATGATATGAATCGTCATACAAATACCCTACCAGATGTAAATGTCTACGCGCCGGCGTGAGGCGCTACAGCGCGAGCGATTGCGCCATAGAACAGAACGGATCACCAACCGGCCTTTCTAACGTTGAAGCCGCTTTAGCTCCCCGGCTTCATGACCCCGCGGCGAACGAGATCACTTACTGTGTCCACGTCCTTGACCATCTGCGAACGCAATTCTTCGGCCGAGCCGAACTGCGTTGATACGCCCACCTTTTCCAGCCCTGCACGAACGTCGGGCTGTTCAATGGCCCATCGCAAATCCGCAGTAACTTTGGACAGAATCTCCGGCGGAGTCTTCAACGGCGCGAAGATGCCATACCAGGTCGCCACCTTCAGATTCGGCACCGCTGTTCCGATGGGATTCACGTTCGGAAGTCCCGGCAGCGGCTTATCCGCCGTCACGCCCAGCCCGCGTAGCTTGCCTGCGTTGATGTACTGCGCCACGGATGCTGGCGTCGTAAGAAAGACCTCGATGCGTCCTGCGAGCAGGTCGACCTGCACGTTGGACATCGCGCGGTAGGGCACGCGCTCGATGCGCGTGCCGGCGAGTGCATTGAACTGCTCCATTGCAAAAACACCCTGGTATGACGTCGCGCCGTAGCGCAGCTTTTCCGGATTGGCTTTCGCGTACTGGATCAGTTCACTAGTCGTTTGCACGGGCACGTCGGGGTGCACACCGAGCACGAACTCGGTGCTGCCAATCAACGCGATCGGCACCAAGTCCTTCATGGGATCGAACGCCGCGCTTGGGGCCATCTGGCGGTTAATCGTGAGCGTGTTCGTCCCGAAATAGAGCGTGTACCCGTCGGGCGGTGCCTTCACCGCCGCCTCCGTTCCGATGTTTCCCTCTGCACCGGTGCGGTTGTCGACAATGACTTGCTGTCCCCAGCGCTCGGTAAGTTTTGCGCCCACCAGCCGCGCAGCGGCGTCGGTGTTGCCGCCAACGCCGAAGGGAACAATGACCCGCACCGGTCGCGTGGGGTATGACTGCGACCACGCGGGAAGAACTACACAGGCTGCGGCCGTGGCAACCAGCAGAGTGCGAATCAAGCGGCATGTTTTGATCATTGCGATCTCTCAGTTTGCGCGGAAGTATTTCTCCGCATTGCGATACATCACCTTCTCAAGCACTTCGTGGTCGAAACCCAACGACGCCCAATCAGCCTTCACCTTTTCATATTCCAGGACTGGAAAGTCGCAGCCAATCATGACGCGGTCTTGAAAGCGAGTGGCAATTTCCTTGCGCAGGCTATCGGGCAGCCGCCTTGGTCCCCAGCCATGCAGCTCGTAGCTGACGTTGGCTTTGTGCAATAGAACCGCGTTCATCTCTTCCTGCCAGGGGTACGCCGGTCGCGCGGCGAGAATGTCAAGTTCAGGGTAGTGAGCGGCGACGAAGTCGACATGCCGCGGATGGTTGTGGTCCAAAATCATTCCATAGCCTCCGCGCGTTCCCTGGCCTATGCCGGTTAGGCCCACCATCATGATGACCGGTGACTTCGTTTCGATCGCAAGCTCGTAAAAAGGAAACCACAACGGGTCGCTTGGCGGAACGCCGGTGCTGCTGCCGGAAATTGAGAATCCAATAAAGCCCGCGCCTGCCTGTTTGGCGCGCCGGTACTCATCGAGTGATTCGTCGCGGCGCCGTGGATCAAACAGCAGCCAGTGTCCGAAGATCACGTCACTGTTGCGCCGGGTAACCGCGAACGCATAGTCGTGGTAGTCGCGGATCTGCTCGATCGGCAGGTTGCGCGTCCAAGCCAGGTCAAGAATCACGCGGGCCTGATTGTCACGCATGGTCTGGATCATCTCGTCCTCGCTCCAGTACCGGCCTTTCGTGCGCCAGATCTTCTCCTGACGCATCAGTTCTTCCGGTGTCCGGAAGATGTGTCCCTTTTCGGTGGCCCAGTGAGAATGGCAGTCGAAAAATTTCATGCTGTCCGGCTTTCATTGAAAGCGGGCCGACGATCGAGCAACCGGCGGGGCTTGCCTTCGCGCCCCTGTGTATTCGCGAGTTCCGCAAGGGCACCTTCATCGACCAGCGCAACGCGAACTACGACGCCGAGTTCATCCTTCAGACGCCTTTCCAGCAGATTTTGCAGGCCTTCCCTCGATACGGCGTCCCGACGTACTTCGACGCGCACCTCCATCTCGTCGCGCGGCGCGCCATCGACCTCGACACGCTCCACAACGCATAACCACTCGCCTGTCGTACGGGGGTCGCTGCGGACCGCCGGCAAACATGCCATCGGGTATGTGTTCACTCCACGTAGCTTCACCATCGCATCACTGCGTCCAAGGAAATGATCCATTCGCCGGAAGGAGCTTCCACAGCCGCATTGTTCGGAAGTCAGCAATCTCCCGAGGTCGCGCAGGTTGTAGCGAATGATTGGGGGCATCGACCGGAAGAAAACCGTAGCGACCAGATTTCCGCGCTCACCGATGGCAACCGGCTGCCCAGTCTCTACATCGAGCACTTCGATGTAGACCGCGTCCTCCATCAGATGCAAACCGTTTTGCTCGCGACATTCGAACGCAGCCGCGGATATCTCGTTAGCTCCGTAAGCGTCGTACGCCGGGCAACCCCACCGTTCCTCTAACTCACGCCGCAGAGTGCCCTCGGTGTCCGGCCCAAAATAGGTCCGCAGGAATTTGGTTTTGAGATCCCGCACCTCGCGTCCGAGCTCTTCACTGGATACCTGCGCAAGCCGTAACAGGTATTCGGGGAAGCAGTGCCATAGGGTCGTTCCGAAACGCTGCGCGATTTCCAGTTGCTGGCGCGAAGACGTGACCAAACCGCTTCCCGTCGTGATTGGAAGGACGCCAAGGAAGTCGTGACATGACTTATAGGAAAGCCAGCCTGCATTGGCGAGCGAGCATGTCATCGGAATCTGCATTACATCTCCAGGGCGCGCGCCCTGAATATAGAGAGCGCGAGCGCCGAGGACGGCTTGCGCTTCCCAAGCCCATGCATCAAAGAGCGTCGGACGCGGAGCACCTGTCGTCCCGCCACTGGTCTGCAGCTTCAAAGGGCCACACGACGACAAATCAGAGCGCGCGAGGTTGTGGAAGTCGCCAAATGGCGGCGCTGCTTCAAGACTGTTGGTGACGTCGTCGGACGTGTACGTGGGAATTTTGACAATGTCATCGAGCGTCGCGATATCGCCTGGCTCCAGGCCTGCCGCCATCCACCGCTTGCGATAGAACGAATTGTTCCAGCCAACTTCAACGATCCGGAGGAAGCGTTGTTCCTGAAGCTGACGGATTCGATCCGGATTCCAGCGCCACACGGTTTGCTCAAAGACGTCAGGCAACGGAAACTCACGAACGAGTTGCTCGAAATCGAATGCGTGCCGGTAAATGGGGAGCCGCGTCGCGGCAGTCTCGTGCTCGAAAGAGGAACTCATGCGTGCCATGATCAGACAGGAGCCTACTTCATCCGGTGCGTCGGAAGATCATCGCTATCAAGACTGATTTAGAAGGCAACGAATGACGCAGCTTTACTATCACCCCGGCAACGCCAGTCTTGCGCCTCACATCCTGCTCGAGGAGATCGGTGAACCCTTCGAGCTAGTGCTCGTCGACCGCGCGAATGCGGCTCACAAGTCGGCCGAGTACCTGAAGCTCAATCCGAACGGACAGATTCCGGTCCTCGTCGATGGCGGGTTCGCCTTGTACGAAGCTGCCGCTATCTGTCTATACCTGGCGGATCGTTATGCGCAAGCGAACCTGGTGCCACCGCTGCAGACGGAAGAGCGGGCTTACTTCTACCAATGGCTCTTCTGGTGCACCAACACGCTGCAAGCGATGCTGATGCACTACTTCTACAGTGACCGCATGGTTGACGACGCTGATGCTGCGGAGCAGGTGAAGCGGCACGCGGAAATGCGAGCGGGCACCATGCTCGATCGGCTCGACGAGCAACTGGGTTCGCACCGCGGACCGTGGCTGCTCGGCCCGACTTTCAGTGCAGTCGATCCGTATGCTCTGATGCTGTGCCGCTGGACTCGCAACTTCGCGCGCCCGGCCCGCAGCCTGCCTCGTTTGGCGCCTTATCTGCAGCGCATGCTCGCTCGGCCTGCGGTCCAGCGCGCATTTGCGACGGAAAAGTTGTCGCCCCCGTTCGTGTGAGTCACCAAGTCACCCGTTTGCGAATTCTGGGCGCAGTGACACTCCCGCTGTAAGAAGCCTCTGTCACAATCACCCCCCTAGATTGTCAAAAACGTCATCTAGCTCGCGAGCGTACGGCGGCCGATAGTTACGACTCCTTAACTACTACGGAGTTAGAAATGAAACGTTATGTCATCGAACGCAACATTCCGGGCGTCGGGAGCTTGAATCGCAGCGATCTGAAAAATGCAGCTGCAACTTCGAACGGTGCGCTCGAAAAGCTTGCGGGAAAAGTGCAATGGGTGCAGTCGTTCGTAGCCGACGACAAAACCTTCTGCGTGTATCTCGCCGACAATGAGTCGACGGTTCAGGAGCATGCCAAGCTAAGCGGCTTTCCGGCCAGCAAGGTCAGCGAAGTACGCGGCGTCATCGATCCGATGACAGCGATGCAATAAGTTGTTCGGAAACGCCGTGCTGAGAACACGGCGTTTCATTCCAGCATCGATGCGCACGAGAAAAGTCGACTCAGCAAATCAAAGACGCAGCGCCGCGTCCGCGAAAGGCCGTGATGCCATCCTGGACGTCACAGTGGTCTTACTCGAAGGCGGTTACGCATCGACCGCCATCGGTCCTATTGAAGTCTTCCACTCAGCAGACGTCCTCTGGAACGCGCTGAATGGTGAGCCTACTCATCCGCGCTTCCGGGTTCGCACGGCGTCTATCGATGGTGAGATCGTCAACAGTCTGTATTCACTTGGCCTGCGACCGGAGTGCTCCATCCACAACATCAAACGTACAGACATCATTGTCCTCACGGCCTCTGGTCTAGATGTGCAGGATCGGATCGCCCGCAGCACAACGCTGCTGCCGTGGCTGCGTAAGTGGCATGCGCGCGGTGCCTACATCGCTGGCATCTGCTCGGGCGTTGCCTTTCTCGCCGAATGCGGACTGCTCGACGGCCGACCGGCGACCACACACTGGGCGGTC
>DATLMT010000298.1:0-14371 GCA_035537135.1 Burkholderiaceae bacterium
GAGCGCAAGCGCGGCAAGCTCGGCGATTTAAATTCGCTGCTGCGTGGCAAGTCGCACGGTT
Source organism: Burkholderiaceae bacterium (assembly GCA_035537135.1). Taxonomy (GTDB): domain Bacteria; phylum Pseudomonadota; class Gammaproteobacteria; order Burkholderiales; family Burkholderiaceae_F; genus JACCZX01. The sequence goes on from DATLMT010000298.1 coordinate 62, forward strand.
TTTCGATGATCGTCGGCAACACGGGCGTGCTGACGCAGGCGAAGTACGTCATTACCCTCGACACCGATACGCAGTTGCCGCGTGATAGCGCGCGCCAGTTGATCGGCGTAATGGCGCATCCGCTGAATCACCCACAATTCGACCAGCCTCGCTTTCAAGTCAATTCTAGCGAGCGGAATTTACCGCCGAGCGCGCACGTCGCCCACCGGCAAGTCGTCACCACCGGATACGGGATTCTGCAGCCGCGCGTAGCCGTCAGCCTGCCCGGCACTCGCCGCTCGCCGTATGCGCGGCTGTACAGCGGCGAGCCTGGGCTCGATCCGTATACACGCACGGTGTCCGACGTGTATCAGGACGCGTTCGGCGAAGGCTCGTTTATCGGCAAAGGCATCTATGACGTCGATGCGTTCGAACGTGCACTGGCCGATCGCTTTCCAGAGAATCGGATTCTCAGTCACGACCTGCTCGAAGGGTGTTACGCGCGCTCCGGCCTGCTGAGCGACGTTGAGCTGTACGAACCGTTTCCTGCGCGCTACAGCGCGGATGTCGCGCGCCGGCATCGCTGGATCCGCGGCGACTGGCAACTGGTCGGATGGCTGCGTGCACGTGTGCCCCTGCCCGACGGGCGCAGAGTGCCCAACCCGCTGTCGTGGCTGTCGCAGTGGAAAGTTTTCGACAACTTGCGCCGCAGTCTCGTGCCTGCAGCATTGATGTTGATGCTGCTTCTGGGCTGGGCGGCGTTGCGCGATCCGTGGTTATGGACCGCGGTGGTGTTGACGGTTCTACTGGTGCCGGCGCTCGCCGCCGCGCTGACCGATTTGCTGCGCAAACCCAAAGACGCGCCACTCGAGCAGCACATCGTCGCCGTCGCACGCACCGCGCAAACGCAGTTTGCGCAATCGATGCTGGCGCTCGCATGGCTTCCTTACGAAGCGTTCTATTCGATCGACGCCATCGTCCGCACGCTTTGGCGCGTTTTGATCTCGCACCGCCGTCTGCTCGAATGGAAGCCTTCGAACATCGTCGAGCGTCAGCTTGAAGAAGACCGCAGCACCGATCTAGCCGGCGTGTATCACGCGATGTGGACCGCGCCCGCAATCGCGGCGCTGACGTGGACGGTAATGCCTGCGATGAACGTGTCGGCGCTGCGGATTGCGGCGCCGATTTTGTTGCTGTGGCTGGTTTCGCCAGCGCTGGCATGGTGGATCAGCCGGCCGCTTGCACCGCGCAGTGACGCACTGTCGGCCGCTCAAACGGGATTTTTGCGCCGGCTGGCGCGCAGGACGTGGGGATTTTTCGAGACCTACGTCAGCTCAGAGGAAAACTGGCTGCCGCCCGACAACGTGCAGCAGAAGAGCGGCGTCGTCATAGCGCACCGAACGTCACCGACCAATATGGGGCTTGCGCTGCTGGCTGACTTGACGGCGCATGACTTCGGATATCAAACGTGCGGGCAGCTCCTCACGCGCACGACGAATTCGCTGCGTACGATGCAATCGCTCGAGCGCCATCGCGGCCATTTCTTCAATTGGTACGACACGCGCACGCTTGCACCGCTGAATCCTAGGTACATCTCGACCGTGGACAGCGGCAATTTGGCAGGACATCTTCTGACGCTGCGTGCGGGGCTCGCATCGCTTGCCGATGTTCCGATCCCGCATCCGCGCTGGCTTGAAGGCGTCAGCGATACGTTCGAAGCGCTGCGTGAATCGATTGAAGCAGTGCCCAGTGTCGTCCTGCGCTTCGCCGCCGAGCTTGAACGCGCAACTGCAGCGCGCGACGGTGCTCTGGATTTGGTACGCAGCCACGTCGATCGGCTGGCCGCGTGCGCGGCCGAAGTCGCCGAGCATTACCGGGCGCAGCCCCTGGCACTGCCGGTGCCGCCGGTATTTGCGGGCCCCGAGGTACCCGACGCGGCCGATCCGCGTTTGGTCGAAATCGACGGGTGGGCAGAGGCGCTCGCGCGGCAGTGTGCAGCGCTGCGCGATGAATTGATGTTTCTCGCCCCGTGGCTGACCGTGCCACCAGAAGCGACCCGTGACGCACGTCCCGCCGCGGCCGGTGTTCTTACTTTGCGCACGTTGGCGTCACCGACGCCGACAAGCGACGCAGGCACGCCGGAATTTGCCGCGCTGCGCACTCAAGCCGCGACGCGAGCCCGCGAGAGAATTGCTGCAATCGAAGAACTTATCAAGCAAACCGGCGCGCTAGCCGACGTCGACTACAGCTTCCTCTTTGACAAGGTTCGACGCCAGTTTGTGATCGGATACAACGTCGGTGATGCGCGCACCGACGCCAGCTACTACGACTTGCTCGCATCCGAAGCGCGACTCGCGAATTTCGTCGCGATCGCGCAGGGAAAGCTGCCACAGGAGAGCTGGTTTGCGCTCGGACGCCTGCTGACTTCGGCCGGCGGCGAGCCGCTGTTGCTTTCATGGAGCGGCTCGATGTTCGAGTATTTGATGCCGCTGCTGATCATGCCAACGTACGAGAACACACTGCTCGACCAGACGTATATTGCAGCCGTCGAACGACAGATCGAGTATGGGCGCCAGCGCAGTGTTGCGTGGGGCGTGTCTGAGTGCGGCTACAACGCCGTCGATGCGCACGACAATTATCAGTACCGGGCCTTTGGCGTACCGGGGCTGGGCTTGAAGCGGGGTCTCGCCGACGATCTGGTTATCGCACCATATGCCTCGGCGCTCGCGCTGATGGTGGCACCTGACGCCGCGTGCACCAACCTGCTGAGGCTGGCCAAAGAGGGGCTGTATGCCCGCTTCGGCCTATTTGAGGCGATCGACTACACGCCGTCGCGCCAGCGACGCGGTGAATCGAGCAGCATCGTGCAATCGTTCATGGCGCATCACCACGGCATGAGCCTGCTCGCGTTCTCGCATGCGCTGCTCGACCGCCCGATGCAAAAGCGCTTCGAGTCCGACCCGTTGTTCAAAGCAACCCTGCTGCTTCTGCAGGAGCGAATTCCGCGCGCGACGCCGTTTTACGCGACCGCCACGATCGCACCCGACCTCGCGGTCAGCCAGGCGAGTGCCGAGCCGCCGATTCGAGTATTGGCCACACCGAACACTCCAGTGCCCGAAGTGCACCTTCTGTCCAATGGGCGCTACCACGTCATGGTGACGAACGCGGGCGGCGGCAGCAGTCGCTGGAAAGACTTTGCGATCACGCGCTGGCGCGAAGACGCAACGTGCGACAACTGGGGCATGTTCTGCTACCTGCGCGACATTACGAGCGGCGCATTCTGGTCCGTAGCGCATCAGCCCACTTTACGCGCCACCGAGCACTACGAGGCTATCTTCACCGAAGGCCGCGCCGAATTTCGCCGGCGCGATCTCGATATCGAGACGCACACCGAGATCGTTGTTTCGCCTGAGGATGACATCGAGCTGCGGCGCGTGCGCATTACCAACCGCAGCCGCACACGTCGCACGATAGAGATCACCAGCTACGCGGAGACGGTGCTGGCGCCGCCTGCGGCAGACGCGCTGCACGCCGCGTTCAGCAACCTGTTTGTGCAGACCGAGATCATCGCGCGCCGCGCTGCGATTCTGTGTACCCGCCGGCCGCGCTCGCGCGACGAGCACACGCCGATTTCTTTTCAGCTAATGACCGTGCACGGCGACGCCGGCGCGCCCTCGTTTGAAACCGACCGCGTGCGTTTTATAGGGCGCGGCGGCACGCTGGCGGCGCCCCGTGCGTTGCTCGGTCGCGGCGCGCTATCCGGCTCTTCCGGATCGGTGCTTGATCCGATCGCGGCGATTCGACAGCAAGTCACTATCGAGGCCGGTGCCTCGGCGACGGTCGACATCGTCAGCGGCGTGGCCGACACGCGCGACATCGTGCTCGGCTTGATCGAGAAATATCAAGACCGTCGCCTGGCCGACCGCGTGTTCGATCTGACGTGGACACACAGCCAGGTCGTGCTGCGCCAACTTAACGCTACTGAAGCTGACGCGCAGCTTTATGGCCGGCTGGCAAGCTCGGTCTTGTACGCCAACGCAACTCTGCGCGGAGCGCCGAGTGTGTTGCTGCGGAATCGGCGCGGGCAATCGGGACTGTGGGGTTATGCAATCTCGGGCGATCTGCCGATCGTGCTGCTGCAGATTGCGAAGGCCGAGAGCATCGATCTCGTGCGCCAGCTGGTGCAGGCCCACGCATATTGGCGGCTCAAAGGCCTCGCAGTCGACCTGGTGATCTGGAACGAGGATCACGATGTCTATCGGCAGCAGTTGCAGGAACAGATTCTGGGGCTGATCGCGGCCGGTGTGGAAGCGCACTTCGTCGATCGGCCAGGTGGAATATTCGTGCGCCACGCCGAGCAGATTTCGAACGAAGACCGCTTGCTATTCGAATCGGTCGCGCGCGTGCTCATTTCGGATGTGCGCGGGACGCTCGCCGAGCAGGTGGGCCGCCGTGCGCCCGCCGACGTTCGCGTGCCGCGCTTGACACCAACGCGAAGCTATCGGCCCGAGCCACCGCTGCAGCCAATCGTCGACGATCTGATCCTTTTTAATGGGCTCGGGGGCTTCACGCCCGACGGACGCGAGTATGTAATCGCGCCGCCGCAAGGCGAAGCGACGCCGGCACCCTGGGTCAACGTACTGGCCAATCCAAACTTCGGGACGGTCGTGTCCGAAAGCGGGCAGGCGTACACATGGAGCACCAACGCGCATCTCTATCGCCTGACTCCGTGGCATAACGACGCGATCGGCGAGGCCAACGGGGAAGCGATTTACATCCGTGACGAGGAAACCGGGAAGTTTTGGTCACCGAGCTCGTCGGGCGTTGCGCCGTCCGACGATGTTGCACCCACCGTTACGCGTCACGGATTTGGATACAGCGTGTTCGAGCGGATCGAGGACGACATTCACTCGGAGCTCACAGTGTTCCTCGCACTCGACGCGTCGATCAAATTTTCAATGATCAAACTCACCAACCGATCGGAGCAGCCGCGACGATTGTCGGTGACGGGCTACGTCGAATGGGTGCTGGGCGACTTGCGCGCGAAGTCCGCGATGCATATCACGACGGGAGTCGATCCCAAGTCCGGCGCGGTTTACGCACGCAATGCGTACAACACCGAGTTCGCGGAATGGGTCGGATTCTTCGACATCGACGACCCTTCGCGGACCGTGACCGGTGATCGAACGGAATTTATCGGACGGAACCGCACGTGGCGCAATCCTGCCGCGATGCGACGCACGCGCTTATCGGGGCGCGTCGGTGCGGCGCTGGATCCATGCGCAGCCCTTCAGGTGACATTCGATCTAGCTCCCGAGCAGGAGCGCGAAATTGTCTTTCGCCTTGGCGCCGCGAACAGCGGCGCCGCCGCCGATGCATTGGCGCAGCGTTTTCGAGGCATCGCAGTCGCGCACGAAACCCTCGCGTCCGTCCTACAGCACTGGCGCCACACGCTCGGCGCGGTGCAGGTCGAAACGCCGGATGCGGCGCTCAACGTCCTGACAAACGGATGGCTGGTTTACCAGACGATGGCATGCCGTCTGTGGGCCAGGAGCGGGTATTACCAGTCGGGCGGCGCCTACGGCTATCGCGATCAACTGCAGGATGTGATGGCGCTGGTGCACACCGAGCCGCGCGCTTCACGCGCGCAGATCGTGCTCGCCGCAAGCCGCCAATTCGTCGAGGGCGACGTGCAGCATTGGTGGCATCCCCCCTCGGGCCGCGGTGTGCGCACGCATTGTTCAGATGATTACTTGTGGCTGCCTTTGGCGACCAGCCGCTACGTCGTCACCACCGGCGACAGATCGATCCTTGACGAGACATCGCGCTTCCTCGAAGGCCGGCCGGTCAATGCCGAGGACGATTCGTACTACGACATGCCGGTGCGCTCGGACGAAAGCGCTGACGTATACCAGCACTGCGTGCGCGCAATCCTGCATGGGCTGACATTCGGAGAGCATGGATTGCCGCTGATTGGCTCGGGCGACTGGAACGACGGCATGAATTTGATCGGCATGCGCGGCAAGGGCGAAAGCGTGTGGCTCGCGTTTTTTCTTTGCCACGTGCTGCGCCAATTCGCGCCGGTAGCACGCATGCGCGGCGACACGTCTTTCGCCGCGCGTTGCGAGCATGAGGCGACGCAGCTCTCGCTGCGAATCGAACAGAACGCATGGGACGGCGACTGGTATCGGCGCGCGTACTTCGACGACGGCACGCCACTCGGCTCTAAAAGCAACACCGAGTGCCAGATCGATTCGATATCGCAGAGTTGGTCGGTGCTGTCCGGCGCGGGCGAGGCCACGCGATCACGGCACGCAATGGATGCGGTATATGCGCGCTTGGTGCGGCGCGATCACGCACTGATCCAATTGCTCGATCCGCCCTTCGACAAATCGGATCTTGATCCCGGCTATATCCGCGGTTACGTACCCGGCGTGCGCGAAAACGGCGGCCAGTACACGCACGCCGCAATCTGGACCGCGATGGCATTCGCTGCGCTCGGCGATAGCCGCCGCGCGTGGGAATTGACGTCGATGATCAATCCGGTGAACCACGGGAGGACTGCGCAAACAGCCGCGATCTACAAAGTCGAGCCCTACGTCGTCGCCGCGGACGTATACGCGGTCGCACCGCACACCGGGCGCGGTGGATGGACCTGGTACACCGGCTCCGCGGGCTGGATGTACAGGTTGATCGTAGAGTCGTTGCTTGGGCTAAGGCTCGAGGCGGACAAACTGCACGTCGCTCCCTGTCTGCCGGCCGAATGGAACGAATTCAAGCTCAATTACCGCTATCGCGAGACCGAGTACCGCATCACGGTACGGCGCGTCGAAACGGACGAAAAGCACGCCAACGCGATCGTCGTCGACGGTACCCGGCGAGATGCCGACTACATTTTGCTCATCGACGACAAACAACCGCACGACGTTGAAGTGCGTATGCACGCCGCTGCGCTTACAGGCGCTCCGTTGCTGGCTAGCTAGGCGCGGGCGGCCGCAGGCGGCCCCGCATATAAATCTCACCTACGCTCGAGCCAATACAGCGCGCTGATTGCTGTCGCCAACACCACGAGACTCGGCAATGCGGCGATGATGATCGGCGGCCACGTGTTCAGCAGCCCGAGGTGTGCGAACAATTTGTTGAGGCCGTAAAACGCGACACCAATCATCACGCCTGCAAAAATCTTGAAGCTGACGCCGCCTGAGCGCACGTGCAGGAACGCAAACGGCAGCGCCAGCACCATCATCACCACCACCGCCCACGGATAAAAGAGCTTGCTCCAGAACGCAATCTCGTAGCGCTCCGTCTGCTGACGGTTGTCTGCGAGGTGTTGGATGTATTGCGCGAGATCCCAGCCGGCCATCCGTTCGGGCTGCACGATCATGACGCCGAAAATATCAGGGCTCAGCTCTGACGGCCATGCGAGTCGCTCTAATTTAGCGACCTCAGTGCGTGCCGCTTTCATTTGCGCCACCGTCGCTGCGGCGGTCGGGCCCGGCAAACGCGTTTCGACGACGTTGAACAAAGTCCATCCGCTGCCAACTTCATACCGTCCGGTTTCGGCGGTCATGATCGATCGTAGTTTGTAGTCGCGATCAAACTCGAACACCCTCCAGTCTTTGGTACTGGCGTCGGGTGAAACCTGCCGCACGTTGATGAAGCGAAAGGCAGCGACGCCGTTACCACCGGCTTCCCGGACGACGTCTCGCACCCAGACCCCTGAGCGAAACTCGCGCACGCTGACCGGCGAGCCGGTAGCTTGCAGACGCGCCTTCTGCGCCAGCTGTTCCGCAGGCGGCGAAATAAATTCCCCCAACAGGTACGTCAACGCAACAATGATCAGGCCGATGCCAATCAGGCTGTTCATTAGGCGCCGAGTGCTCATGCCGGATACGCGCATGATCGTAAATTCAGAATTCGCGGCGAGCTTCGACAGCGCGTAAATCGTTCCGATCAACGCCGCGATCGGCATCAACTCATACGTGCGCGAGGGCAGCGTCAGCACAACGTAAAAAAGCGCGTCGCGGAACCGGAAGCCGCGCTGCCCAATCTCGTCAAGTTGCGCCACCATGTCAAAGAAGAGAAACAGTGCGAGCAAAGCAAACAACACGAACAAACTCGCGCTTGCAATCTCGAGCCACAAGTAACGGCGGATGGTTTTCAAACGGCGTCCACCTTCGGCTTTGACGCCCGCCACGTCCTAGGCACCCAGCGTTGCATGTATACGCGACGTGTGAACAACACGATGACGAGCCCGAAAAATAACGCGTGCACGACCCACACGCAGATATCGAAGCTAAGCAGTCCCTGCTGCACATACGCCTGCACGGTATTGAGCACGTTCAAATAGAACGCAAAGAGCAGCACGGCGACGATCAGGTTGAACGACCGCCCCACGCGCGGATTCACGTAAGCGAGCGGAATCGCGAGCAGGCTCACCAACAGGGCCACCACGGGCAGGCCAATGCGCCACATGATTTCGCCCAGGTTCAATTGCGTCGGCTCCGACACGAGCTGCACCAGCGTCAGCGACTTTGCGCGTCGCTCACCGATCGGCTGGTCGGCGCGACTTTCGAGGCGGATCGCATAGCGGTCAAACTCCATCGTTCGATATTCGAGCTGGCCCGGCGATACCTCATAACGCCGGCCCTGTTCGAGCACCAGAAATCGATCGCCGTTCTTAGCGAGCTCGATCACGCCCTTGGCGGCAACAATCAGCCCTTCGCGGCCCTGGCTACGCATGCTGACGAACACGTTGCGCACCTGGCCGTCAAGAATATCGACCGACTCGACAAAGAACACTCGATCGGTGCCACCGGATTCGATGAAACGGCCCGGTGCGACCCGGCTCACGTCATCGCGCTTCTCGAACCGCTCGCGGCTTTCTTCTATCTGCGAGTTCGCCCACGGCGTGACGAACAATGCGAGAAGCGCGATCGACACAACAATCGGCCACGCAAAACGCAGTACCGGTCCAATCCACGCCGTCAGGCTGTGGCCCGAAGTGAACCACACGACCATTTCGGAATCGCGGTATGAACGCGTCAGCGTCATCAGCACTGACACGAACAATGTCAGAGTCAGAATGATCGGCAGCCACGTCAATGCCGTGAGTGCGACCAGCTCGAACACCGTCTGACTGTCGACCCGGCCGCCGGCTGCTTGCCCGATGATGCGCACCAGGCCGACCGAAAAAATAATCGAGAAAAGTACGGTAAATACGGCACTCGCGGTGCCGGTCAACTCAGAGACGATCGAGCGCCGAAAAATCATCGTGCCAGACGCACGCTGCGGGGCGGCGCGAGCGCTTCGGAGTTATATACTGCCTCGCCCGCCGCGAGCGTCGCTGCGCTGCATCGGATTGCGAAACGCTTCGTAGGCAAGGCTCAGGGGCAATTGCAAACGACGAACAAGAAAAACGTAGGAGAAACGCCGATGGAATTTATCACAGCGGTCGGCCGGCCTGAGGCGATCGAAACAGACGCCATCGTGGTCGGCGTACACGCTGACGGCGAGCTCACACCGACTGCGAAGGCGCTTGACGCGGCCAGCAAGGGCGCCATCAAGGCGGCAGTGAAAAGCGGCGACATGACCGGCAAGCGCGGCAGCCTGCTGCCGCTGTTGGGGCTGGGGGGCGTGGCCGCGCGGCGTGTGTTGCTGACCGGGCTGGGCGCCAAGGATGAGTTCAACGAGCGCCACTTCACCGACGCGGTACGGGGCAGCGTCAAGGCTTTTAACGGCGCGGCTAAAAACTTGACCGTGGCCGCGCTTGACTGGCAGGTCAAAAATCGCAGTGCAGAGTGGCAGGCCTGCACCGTTGCCATCGCGGCGCGCGAAACTGTTTTTCGCACGGACGAGTTGAAGAGCAAGCGCGATCCTGAAGGCAACGGTGCCGACACCGTCGGCCTGCTGGTGAAGTCACGCAACGCTGGCGCCGAGCGTGGACTACGCTACGGCGGCGCTATTGCCAACGGCATGGAGCTGACAAAGCGGCTCGGGAACCTGCCTCCCAACATCTGCACGCCGAGTTTTCTAGCAGACGAAGCGCGCACCATGGCGAAGAAGTGGAAGCTCGACGTCGAAGTGCTCGAGACGAAGCAGCTTGAGGCTTTGAAGATGGGCTCGTTCCTGTCGGTCGCCAAGGGCTCGGCGCAGCCGCCGCGGCTGATCGTGCTGAAGTACAAGGGCACCGCCAAAGGTGCGCCGATCGTACTCGTCGGCAAAGGCATCACGTTCGACTCTGGCGGTATTTCGATCAAGCCCGGCGCGGCAATGGACGAAATGAAATTCGACATGTGCGGCGCCGCGAGCGTGATCGGCACGATGCGCGCAGTGGCGGAGCTGAAGCTCAAAATCAATGTCATCGGCGTCGTCGCAGCGTGCGAAAACATGCCGTCGGGTGCCGCCGTGAAGCCGGGGGACATCGTGACGTCGATGTCGGGACAGACGATCGAAGTTCTGAATACCGACGCCGAAGGCCGTCTGATTCTTTGTGACGCGCTTACTTACAGCGAGCGCTTCAATCCCGCGGCCGTGATCAACATCGCGACCCTGACGGGAGCGTGCGTCGTCGCACTGGGCGGCGTCAACTCGGGGCTGTTTTCGAACGACGATCAGCTCGCCGATCAGCTGATCCGGGCGAGCCGCGAAGCCGGCGATCCGGCGTGGCGGATGCCGATCGACGAGGACTATCAAGAGCAGCTCAAATCCAATTTTGCCGACATGGCCAATATCGGAACGCCTGGCGCCGGCGCGGTCATCGCCGCCTGCTTTCTTGCACGCTTTACCAAAAGGTATCCCTGGGCCCATCTGGATATTGCAGGCACGGCGTGGAAGGGCGGCGCCTTAAAGGGCGCAACCGGCAGACCCGTGCCACTGCTGTCGCAGTTTTTAATAGACCGTGCGAAATAGTGACAAGAATTGATTTTCATACCGGCGTGAATCATCGCGTGCACTACGCGTGCCGCGTAATCCGCAAGGCCCGCACCGCGCAAAAGCGCGCCGTCGTCTACACCGCGCTGACCGATCGCCTCGCACAGTTCGATCAGGCGCTGTGGACGTTCTCCGCTCTGGATTTTGTGCCGCACGTTCATGCCGACTCCCCGTTTGCAGCCACCACCCCCGTGATTCTGGCGCGCGACGCTGGTTCCGCGCCCGACAGCGACGTGCTGCTGACGCTTGACGACGATGTTCCGCCGAACTTCGAGCAGTTCTTCGCGCGCTACGAGCGCGTGATTGAAGTCGTGTCGAGCGATGACGCCGATCGGCAGCGTGCGCGTGCTCGCTTTAAGGCGTACCGCGAGCGCGGATTTCAGCCGACCGCGATCGAAGTAAAAAATGGCGACTAGCTCACGCAAAGCCACTGATCTGGAGCGGCTCACGCAGCCTGGCGGCAAAGTGATGCCCGACGACGCCACCATTCCTGTGTTGACGGAGCGGCTGACGCTGCCTTCGCTCGATTTGGATATTTCACTGCCGCAGCCACCGCCGCCGGTGGTTGCGCCCCAGTCTTCTGCACCGCCACCGCCACCGCCACCGGTCGCCGCGCTGCTGATGCCGACGCCAGCAACCCCGGTTTCGGAACCGGCGCCGCGGCCCGCGGTTCGTCCCGCACCGCCGCCGTCGACGCTGTTCGCATCGGTAGCGTCAGTCGCTCCCGTGTTCTCGCCCTCACCTCCGCCTCCGGACATAGCACCGCCCGCGATCGATTGGGAGAAAATGGAAATGCAGCTGCGCGACAGCCTGCTGCGTGAGTTGCAGCCTCAACTTTCCGCGGAGCTCGAGCGGCAAGTACGCGAGCGGTTGCAGCCTACCCTTGTACGCGCGCTCACCGCGTTGATTTCCGATTTGCGCCCCGCGCTCGATTCAACGGTGCGCGAAACGATCTCGCGAGCGATCGCGGCCGAGCTTGAGCGCCAGCGCTCGGCGTTGAAGTGACCTAAAACTATTTGGGCTGAAACTCGGGCACGCCGAACTGCCACAGGAAGAACGACCAGATATCCGCCGTCCGCGCCTGCTGCTGATTGCGCGTTCCACCGCCCCCGTGCCCGAGCTCGTAATCGAGCCGCATCAGCACGGGCTTACCTTCAGTTTGTGCCGATGCCAGGCGCGAGGCGAACTTCGCCGATTGCCACACATCGACGCGCGTGTCGTTCACGCCGTGCACCAACATCACTGCCGGGTACTTCACCCCGTCTTTGATGTGGTGGTAACTGCTCATCGCCAGTAGCGCACGGAACTCGTCTTCGTTCTTGACAGTGCCGAACTCTGGAATGTTGGCAACGCCATTGGCGCTTGATTCCGCTCGCACCATATCCATCACGCCAACGCTCGGTACGGCGGCCGCAAATAGCTCGGGGCGCTCGGTGATGGCACGCCCGACGAAAATGCCGCCGGCGCTGCCGCCGTAGATTCCGATCCGCTCGCGCGCCGTGTAACGATTGGCAATCAAATACTCGGCGACAGCTATGCCGTCCTTCCACGTATTCGGCTTCGTGGCCTTGCGTCCCGCGTGGTACCACTCTTCGCCCAGAGCGCCGCTGCCACGCACGTGCGCGATCGCGTACACGCCGCCGCGCTCGAGCCATGCATAGACACGCGGGCTGAAGAACGGGTTCTCGGTGGTGCCGTACGAGCCATAGCCGTACACGATCGTCGGATTGCGGCCATCGAGCCTGATGTCCTTGCGGACCAACACCGACACCGGAATCTCGACGCCATCGTGGCTCTTGACGACCACTTCGCGCGCTTCGATGTCCTGCGGAGAGTCAAACGGGCCGGGCCGCACGAAGTCCAGCGCCGCGAGCTTCTTATTCTCCGGGCTGTAGTAGTAAGGCTTTGCGGTGCGCGTCCAGCCGGCGAGGGACAGCACAACACCCGGTAGCCGGATGTCGGTATCCAGCAGTGACGCTGAGCCGCTGACCGGCAATGCCACTTGCTCGATCTGCGCGCCGGCTTGGTGCGGAACACGCAGCAGTGTGGTCGTCACCCCGCGGCGCTGCGTGACGTACAGCGCATCCCGGGCAGCGCCGATGGATACCAAGACATCGCGACCCGGCGCGATGATGGTCTCGGCCTTCGCGAGATCGTGATTGGCCAGCGAAACGCGCATCACTTTGTAGCGGGGAGCGCCGGCCGACGTGCGGAAATACATCGCATCCGTCGTAAACGCAATGCCCGCGACTTTGTCCTTCTGCTCGACCAGCTGGCGCCATTTCGCCTTGCCTGCGATCGCATCGGCCAGCGGCGCGATGTACGCAAGTTGATACCTCTCGACACCCAGCGAAACAATGCAAGCTGCCGTCTGCGTGCCGGGGATCTGAAACACGGTGCCGCCCGCATAGATCGGCAGGTTCAAATCCGGGTTCAGCGTTGGACTGAATACCGGACGATGATCCGCATTTTTGATCGATCGGAAGTATCGCGTGCGATCGCCGAAGCGCTCCGTCGCCGGCAACTTGTCAAAACCTTCGCGCAGCCGCGAATAAAAGAAGCCGCTGTTATCGTCGAGCCACGACACCGACGAGAAGCGGATGCGATCAATCGGCTCGATCACGGGCTTGCCAGACGCGACGTCGACGACGTGTAGGAGTCCAATCTCGCTACCGCCGATTTGTAATGTGTATGCGAGGTAGCGGCCATCGGGCGATGCGCTGTAATCGAGAATGGCTTGCGGTTGCCCGGCCACTTTCGCAAGCGCTTCCGGATCGACGATCACGGAATCTGCGCCGTCTACGCCGTCGCGCCACACGAGTTTGAACTGATTGTCGGCCGGCTCACGACGCAGAAAGAAAATGCGTCCGGACGGGGTACGGTCAATATCGCTGACGGCGCCCGGCGCTGCTGCCTCCAGCTCGCGAATCCGCGCCAGCAACGTATTGCGCGCCGGAATCTTTGCCAGCACCGCGGCCGTGGCGTCAGCTTGCGACCGCATCCACCGCTGCACCTGCGGATCCGCCACATTTTCCAGCGCCCGATACGGATCGGGCACCTTGACGTTCCAGTAAGTATCCATCGTCGCGCCCGCAGCAAACGGTGGTGGTATCTCTACTCCGGCAATGTCGGCGGCGCTCGCTGTGGTCGCGAGTATCGCAGTCAAAACGAAAACACTTTTCATAAATGGCGGCCAAGCGATGCGAGGAAATAAGATCGTACGTTCGATCGCCTAAACTTCAAAAATGACCTTTGAATCCACCGCGGCGCCGAGCACAGACCTCGCGAAGAGTTTTGACCCGGCAGCAATCGAAGCGCGCTGGGCCCCACTGTGGGAGTCGCGCGGCTACTTCGCCGCCGGCACCGATCCGAGCAAGCCGTCGTTCTCCATCCAGTTGC
>DATLMT010000299.1:0-8118 GCA_035537135.1 Burkholderiaceae bacterium
TGATCGGTCTGCATTCGCAGCTGCGCCTTGCATTCGGACTGTGATGCCTGCGCAACGAGCGAGGCGCCGTCCAATTGCGCTTCATTCGCAACTTGCTCAACTACAGTTGAGTTTGCGATGTGCATACCGCGCACCCAAACCGCAGCGAACAGCGCTTCAATCAACTTCCACTTTTGCGCTACCGGCAACGGCAGTGAAGAAACGCGAAGCGCAAGCAAAGGATTGAAGGGATGAAACGCTGGTGCGTTCAGCGGCACGCCGATCATCACCGCCTTGCGCGCAATGTTCTTCCACATCCATCGCATCTTTGGCGCGACTTCTGCCGGCCCGAGCTGCCGGTGCGCCTCAAGCAGGCCCGCAAACAGGACGGGCACTGGTTCGATCCGACAGCCGTTTCGTTCTGCAAGTGCCGGCAGTTGCGTCCATGCCAAATACGCGTTGGGCGAGATGTAGTCGAAATAGAAGCGGATGATTCTCGCGCCCATCGCGCAAGGCTCTTCCTTCTAATCCTTCAGATCCTCGATCAATGAAACGTACTGCTTCATCGCATCATCGGCAGATGTTCCCTTCACTTCGTTCCAAGCATCCCACTTGGCGCGGCCTACCATGTCGGTGAATCCCGGCCGCGTTCCGCTGGCGTCGCCGCTGGTCGCCTGTTTATAAAGTCCGTACATCTTCAGCATCGTCTGATTGTCGGGGCGCTCGGGCAAATTTTTCGAATCGGCCACCGCCGTTTCGAATTGCGTTTTCAGGTCGCTCATGGGTCTCCTCGTGGGTTCGATGCGCGACTATTATGCAGCGGGGATTGCAGAGTTGAGGGGAGCTCAAGCCGATGCGTGAACGGATGTCTGCCGTCGACACCGCGTGGTTGCGGATGGACTCTGCCAAGAATTTGATGATGATCGTCGGTGTTTACGAATTTGACGGCCAGCTTGATTTTGTGCGCCTCAGTGACCTTCTGCAAACCCGCCTCGTCGCACATCGTCGGTTTCGCAGCCGGGTGGTGCGCGATACGACTGGCTGCTACTGGCAGGAAGTCGATGACTTCGATCTGAACGACCATCTGATTCGTTCCAGGCTACCCCGGAACGGCACGGTGTCCGACCTGAAGAAGTTCGTTGGTGAACTCGCCTCGCGACCGCTGGACGAATCCAGGCCGCTTTGGCAAATGCAGTTGATCGACAACTATGCGGGCGGCCAGGCGCTGGTCGTGCGCATTCATCATTGCATCGCCGATGGCATTGCGTTGATTGGTGTGTTGCTCGCACTGACGACTGAGCAGGGTGACCAGGACCCGGCGTCGCGCAAAGGCGGCAAGAAGGGCAATGGGCACTGGAGCGCAAGGCTGCAGCCGCTGACGTCCGCTGCAGTGAGAGTCATCGGAGTAACCGGCGACGTGGCGAGCAAAGTATTGCGCGGCTACGGAGCCATGCTCGACACCCGCGGCGCATTGGTCGATGCCGCAGTCGGATACGCGGGTATTGCAGCGCGAATCGCAAAAGACGCAGCGGCAATCGCATTGATGCCGAACGACAATGTGACCAGCCTTAAAGGCAAACCCGCCGGCGTCAAAGTGGTCGCGTGGAACGAGCCGATCGCGGTCGGTGACGTCAAGGCGATCGGCAAAGCCCTTGGCTGCTCGGTCAATGACGTGCTGCTGGCGTGTGTTGCGGGCGCGATCCGTTCGTATCTGCTGGGCCGCGGTGAGTTGGTTGACGGGTGCGAACTGCGCGCGATGGTGCCGGTAAATCTGCGCGACCCCGAACAATGGAAAGAGCTTGGCAACAGGTTCGGTCTGGTGCCGCTGCTGCTGCCGATCGGCATCGAAAATCCTATCGCGCGAGTGTTCGAGGTGAAACGTCGCATGAGCCAGTTAAAAACTGGATACACGGCGGTGGTGTCGATGGCGCTGCTGGGCGCCGCGGGCTTCGCGCCTCGCACCGTGCAGACTCACGCGCTTGATTATCTGGCGCGCAAGGCCACCGCGGTAATGACGAACGTGCCGGGCCCGCAGCAGGCGTTGTATCTCGCTGGCACGCGCGTCACACGACTAATGTTCTGGGTGCCGCAGTCCGGCGACATCGGCGTCGGCGTATCGATCCTTTCTTATGACGGGGGCGTTCAATTTGGACTGATCGCCGATAGCGCGCTGTGCGCCGATCCGCAGCAGATCATCGATGGCTTCGAGCCGGAGTTCGAGAAACTGGTCCTGGCGCTTTGCATGTTGCCATGGGGTCAGGCAGTCGATGCCGACGGCGCGCACGATTGGCTGTTTGCTGCAGCGCCACGCCCGCCCTCCAATCGGTCGAAAAGCAGCGCGCGAATGCGGTAGAAAGATAGACGTGGCGGGAGCCGTCCGGTCAGAATTGGACGGCTTTAGTGCCCAATTTTTGGAGGATAGCTATGCGTAACTCCATCGCCGTTTTGATAGCCGCTGTTGTTACCGCAACCACGCTCGACGCACACGCGGCTCCGCCGGCCGCACCGTCGATGACACGCGTGATGGTCGTCGCCGACACCTCAGACGAGAGTTCCGATCTGCTGACGGTGGCCGTTGCGGGCACGCCATTGCAACGCACGCTCGGCGGCCGCGTCGCTGTGCTGCCGATGCGCGATATGCACGATGCTATGCGCGCAACGCGTACGGGGGAATACGACGTCATCGTCGGACCGGCGCACGTGGCCGCGTCTGCGCTCGTGTACGGCTATGAGCTGATCGGATCGACGGCAGGCTCGGCCAAGTACGTGCTGGTCGGATCGCCGAACGTCAAGACGCTTGCAGACCTGAAGGGTCGTCGAGCCTACTTTCCGGCGCAGGATTCCTTGCGCAGTTACGTTGCACGCGGCTTGTTGCAGGAAGTGGGAATGACGCCGCGCACGCTGAAGCAAGTGACGTACGGGCAAACCAGCGGCGCCGGGTTGATCTCGGTCGCTGGTGGAGGCGCCGAAGCGACGGTGGCACTAGAAAGCGAATGGAAGCAGTGGTTGCAAACCCACCCGAAGAGCGGCGTCGTGCTTGCAACTTCACGCGACATGCCTAGCGGCGTCACCGTGGTCGTGAAGAAAGACACGCCCGAGCCCGTCCGACGTGCGGTGATGCAATGGCTCGCCTCACCGGACAACCTCGTGCCAAACGCTGGGCGCGTGGTAGCGGCGTCGAATGCGGCGCCATACGATTACGTCGCTGGCTTGGGACTGTTCACTCCGACCGATCTAAAAGGGGTAACGCGCGTCACGGCCAAGCAAGCGTTCGAGTTGAGCCAGAAGGGTGCCCGCCTGGTCGATGTTCGCACCGAGCGCGAGTACAACACCAAGCACGCACGTAATTCGATCCTGATTCCCTACGGCGAGAAAAGCCTGAAGGCGCTCGACTTTGATCCGAAAGCCGATTCGTTTGGCGGGCTGGCGAAGCTCGACCAATCGCAGCCGGTCGTTTTCTTCTGCAACGGTGCCGAATGCTGGAAGTCGTACAAGGCGTCCAAGGTGGCAGCGGATGCGGGCTTCACGTCGGTCTACTGGCTGCGGGGCGGCATGCCTGAGTGGACGACGGAGAATCTGCCGACCAATCCATAACATAATGAGGGCGTGACGACCCAAGCACTGTTTCGCGACGACGCTTACCTACGCGAGTGCAACGCGGTCGTTACGCGGGTCGGCGATGACGGTGTCGAGCTTGACCGGACTGTGTTCTATCCGTTGGGCGGTGGCCAGGCCGGCGACACCGGATTTATTGTCACTGCGGACGGTGCGCGGCTGCGAGTAGTTGATACGCGCAAGGTCAAGCGCGAAGATGCGACGCCGGACGATGCGCTGCATGTCATTGATCCCGCGAGTGACTGGCGTGGTCACCTCGCTGCTGGCACACCCGTGCGTGCGCAGATCGACTGGGACCGCCGCTATCGTCATATGCGCTTTCACACCGCGACGCATCTGCTGTGTGCGGTGGTCAAGCAGATGGTTGACGGCTGCAGTATCACTAACGACTACGCGCGGCTAGATTTCGCAATGACCGACTTACTCGACAAGCAGCAGCTGCAAAATGACCTCGACGCGCTGATTTCAAAGGCAACACCGGTCGCTTGCGAATGGATCAGTGACGACGAAATGCGCGCTAATCCACAGCTGGTCAAGTCGATGAGCGTTCATCCGCCGCTAGGCTTCGGCCGCGTTCGCTTGCTGCGCGTAAAAGATATCGACTTGCAACCATGCGGCGGCACGCATGTGGCAAACACGGCGGAAATCGGTTCCGTTCGCGTGGCGAAGATAGAGAAGAAGAGCGCGAAGACGCGGCGTGTGGTGCTTGAGTTTGCGTAATTTCGTCGCGGCGCGCCAGCATTTGGCTTGACCGGTTGGCACTTGGCGTGCGCCGACACACGCAGCGGTGCCGATGCTGCCGCCGTGACGGCAGACGAACGCGTCCGAGTAGCGCAGTAGGATTTGCCAATGCCGACTCAAATTGAACCGGCCTGTAGCGTTGCGCGTCGGTCGTTTCTGCAAAGCTCTAGCGCTGTCGCGGCCAGCAGCTTTATCGGCATGCTTACCGCTTACGCGCGCAAAGCCGGCGCTGCTGCATGCGGCGGCTACTCGGGGCAGGTCACCGGTCCATATGGGCCGCCAGCACCGGTGCGCGATCAATCGACCGGACTGCCGTTGCTGCAACTGCCGACGGGTTTTCAATACACGTCATTCTCGTGGAGCGGTGACGCAATGGCCGATGGCCGCCCATGCCCGGATCGCCACGATGGCATGGCGGTCGTTGCGACGCGGCGTGTGGACGGTGGTGAAGAGCACGTGCTGATTCGTAACCACGAGCGCGCGCTCGGGTCCGCGTTGTCGATGATCGCCGCCCCGGGTCAGTACGACACCGGAACGATAGGCGGCCGTAGTGCACTGGGTGGCACGACGAACCTTGTGTTTCGCGATGGCAACTGGATGTCGGTCGAACCGAGCCTGGGAGGCACGTTGGTCAATTGCGCCGGCGGTCCGACGCCTTGGGGCTCATGGCTAACCTGCGAAGAGACACTGAGCAATGAAGTGTCGACGCAAGGCAGGCGGCACGGTTACGTGTTCGAGGTTGCTGCCAATGCATCGCAGACCAGCGGAAATCCGATTCTGGGCATGGGACGGTTTTCGCACGAAGCGGCTGCAGTAGATCCTGCGACCGGGTATGTTTATCTCACCGAAGATCTGCGCAACGCATCAGGTTTTTACCGCTTCATTCCGACCCGCACGCGGGGTGCACTCGGATCGCTGGAGGACGGTGGCCGCCTGCAGGCGGCCAGAGTGGTCGGCAAAAATAACGCGAGCTTGATAGTCGCGAGGCGATGCGACGAATACACGCTCGAATGGATCGATATCGCCAACCCCGATCAGGACGCAGGCCCGGTCGAGGGACCATCGCTGCCGGGCTTCGATCCCACGTCGCGTGGCAGCGGACCATTTTCTCAGGCGTGGGCAGCAGGTGCGCTGCAACTCGCGCGCGGCGAAGGCCTGTGGTGCTCGGGTGGCAAGATGTATCTGGTCGACACTGCCACCGGAGTCGATGCTATCAATCGTTCTGGCCGTGGCCGGGGGGCGCTGTGGGAGCTCGACCTTACCACGATGAAGCTGAAAGCGGTCTTCGTCAGCGGCAATCAATTGATCGGCAACAATCCCGACAACGTCACTCTCAGTCCACGTGGCGGCGTCTTGTTGTGCGAAGACGGTGGCGGCGTAGCTGATGCCTATGGAGTGGGAACGCGCATGCTCGGGATTACCGCGCAGGGTGACTCGTTTATTTTTGGCAAAAACAATATTGAACTGACCGCTGCACAGATTGCGGGCGCACATAAAAACATAACGCCGGGCAACTACCGCGAGTACGAATTTGCAGGGGCGTGTTGGGAACCATCGGGTCGCGTGCTCTTCTGCAACATTCAAACCCCCGGAATCACCTTCGCCATCTGGGGTCCGTGGGGTGATGTCGGCATATGAGCGGTGCAGCTGCTGAAGTATTGAGACACTTGTCACGGCAGAGCTGGCGCTTGCACTGCTGTTCGTAGTGCATGCCGCGGCGATGTTCGAGCTACTTAGCTATGACGCGACTATTTGCGGGCGGTTTGCGAGTGGGCAGGTGATGCAACTTCGCGAGTTGGGCCCGGACGATGCGAATGTGTTTCAGGCACTTCGGCTGGCTGCGTTGCAGGAGTGCCCGTCGGCGTTAGCTTCGAGCTACGAGGAGGAGTGTGAAACGCCAATCGACGTCGTTGCAGAGCGCCTGATCGCGAAGGCAGATCGCTGCGTACTCGGCGCGTGGATTGGCACCGAGTTCGTCGGCATGCTCGGGCTGAAGCGCGAAAACTTTCGAAAGCTTGCCCACAAGGCTTACATCTGGGGCATGTATGTCGCTCCGACCGCGCGCAGGCAGGGAGTCGGGCGCGCGCTGGTCGTCGCAGCGTTGTCGCGGGCCGCTGCAATGGGGGGAGTGCGGCAGGTCAATCTTGGCGTTAACGCCACGAATGCGCAGGCCATCGCGCTATACGAGGCCGCCGGATTCAAAGCATTCGGTATCGAGCGTGGGTTCATGCTTCTGGACGGCGTGCTGCATGATGAGGTCATGATGGTGCGTAACATCGACCCATGGACCGGATAACGCTGGGCAGACCCGCTCGGCTATTCGTACTGCTGATGCTTAACGCTTTCGCTTGCGGCTCCGCTTTCGCGCAATTCCTGACGCAACACGACGTCGCGAAATTGGCCGCCGCACCCGCGGACCATCGCATCAACTATGGCGCCGACCCTTTGCAGTTTGGCGATCTGCGCTTGCCGAGCAGCGAGGGGCCGCATCCGCTTGCGATCGTCATCCACGGGGGCTGCTGGCTGGCAGCGTTCGCTGATCTCAAACTGATGGCACCGCTGGCGGACGCACTGACCCGCGCCGGAGTCGCAACCTGGAACATCGAATTTCGAAGCGCCGACAGCGCCGGCGGCGGCTGGCCCAATACGCTGCTCGACGTTGCCGTCGCCGTGGACCGCGCGCGTGAACTGGCGGCGACATATCCAATCGATCTAAAGCGGGTGGTCATCGTCGGCCACTCCGCAGGAGGTCATCTCGCGCAATGGGCGGCTGCGCGGCACCGGTTATCGGCGGAAAGTCCGCTGTTCCGAAAAAATCCACTACCGGTGCGCGGAACCGTCGGCCTTGCCGCCATCAATGACCTGCAGCGTTATTTTCAAGAGTCAGCTGGGTGCGGCAAGTCGGTTCCCCGACTAATGGGCGGCCTGCCGAATGAAGTACCGCACCGATACCGCGAGGCTTCTCCTGCCGAAATGCTTCCGCTTGGCATCAAGCAAGTGCTGATCGTTGGAGCGCAGGACACCATCGTGTGGCCGCAGCACAATCGAACGTTTGCTGAGGCAGCGCAAAGGAGTGGCGACGATGTGCAACTGATGGTGCTCGACAACGCCGCGCACTTTGACGTCATTGCTCCACGCACAGCAAACTGGCCAGCAATAGAAGCCGCTGTTTTTGCCCTGCTGGATCACGCTAAGAATTAGAACACTGAAAACGAATCATGGCCGACATGTTAAGCATCTCCGACAAACGCCGCGCGTTCAAGCAATTACACGAAAGCGGATGCTTTGTTATTCCCAACCCCTGGGACGTGGGAAGCGCACTCTTTCTGCAAAGTCTTGGTTTCAAAGCGTTGGCTACGACCAGCTCCGGATTCGCGTGGTCGCGCGGTCGCCGTGACAACGGCATCTCGCGCGAAATGGCACTTGCACACTTGCACGAAATTGTCGCAGCGACCAATTTGCCAGTGAATGCCGATTTCGAAAGCGGATTTGCAGCTGATGCCGCCGGCGTCGCGGAAAGCGTGCGCCTTGCCGTCCAAACCGGAGTGGCAGGCCTGTCGATCGAAGATTCCACTGGCGATGTCGAGCAGCCGCTGTTCGAAATCAGCATCGCTGTCGAACGAATGCGCGCGGCGCGCACGGCAATCGACAAAGCGGGTGGAGACACGCTTCTGGTTGGCCGCGCCGAATGTTTCTTCGTGGGTCGGCCGAACCTAGACGAAACGATCGCCAGGTTGAAGGCCTACTCGAATACGGGCGCTGATTGCTTGTACGCACCGGGTC
>DATLMT010000300.1:0-11319 GCA_035537135.1 Burkholderiaceae bacterium
TTACCAAAAAAAAACTCTGCGATCGCAGAGCTTTTTCTTTATGCCGGCACTTACTTGATGATGACCGACGCCATGAAGTCGTCGAACGAATTCTCGGTCACGCGGAACCAGCGGATCTGATCGTCCCGGAAGCGCACATAGTCTTCGTAGATCGGCTTCCAGCGCGGGTTGTTCGCATTCAACTCGGCGTACGTCTCATTGGCCGCCTTCCATGCTGCGTCCATGATCGCGCGCGGGAATGCGCGCAGCTGCGTGCCGCTGCCGACCAGCCTGCGCAATGCGGCGGGATTCTTGGCGTCGTATTTCGCGAGCATGTCGCCGTGCGCCAAGCCGGCAGCCGCTTCCACGATCGCCTGATAATCCTTCGGCAGCTTGTCCCAGGCGCCCTGGTTGATGTACAGATCGAGCTGCGGGCCGCCTTCCCACCAGCCGGGGTAGTAGTAGAACTTGGCGATCTTGTTAAAGCCGAGCTTCTCGTCATCGTATGGCCCGACCCATTCGGTCGCGTCGATCGTGCCTTTTTCGAGCGCCGGGTAGACCTCGCCGCCCGGGATGTTCTGCGGCACTCCGCCGATCCTCGCCAACACGGACCCACCGAACCCGCCGATGCGCATCTTCAGTCCCTTGATGTCATCGACCGTTTTAATTTCCTTTCGATACCAGCCACCCATTTGCGCGCCAGTATTGCCCATCGGAAGGTTGTAGATGTTGTACGGCTTGTAAAACTCGCGGAACAGCTTCATACCGTTGCCTTCGTACATCCACGCGGTCAACTGCCGCGCGTTCATGCCGAAAGGAATGGCGCAATCCATTGCGAACGTAGGGTCCTTGCCGAAAAAGTAATACGGTGCCGTGTGAGCGCATTCGATCGTGCCCTGCTGAATGGCATCCACTACAGCAAAAGGCGGTGTAATTTCCCCCGCCGCATGCGTGCTGATCTGGAACCGACCCCCAGTAGCCTCGGATACCTTCTTGGAAAAAACGTCCGCCGCGCCGAAAATCGTATCGAGCGACTTCGGAAAACTCGACGAAAGCCGCCAGCGGATTTGCGGTGCCTGTGCAATTGCCGGTGCGGCGATCGCTGCTACTGCCGCGCCGGCAGTCGCGTTCCTGATGAACGAACGACGTTGCATTGTTGTCTCCTGTCGTAAAAAATTTCTTCGCGGCGCGAGCACCCCTCCGCCTGCGCGGTAGTGTAGTCGCGGCTCTCCGCCGTGCAACCAGTTCGTGACTGAGGGTTTTTACGCGCCGCCCACCGTCATGCCATCGATCAGCAGCGAGCCGCTGATCTTGCTGCCGCGAACGACCTGATCGTTGCCGACCGCGACGATATTGCGAAACATATCGCGCAGATTGCCGGCAACCGTAATCTCCTCGACCGGATACCGAATCTCGCCGCCCTCAACCCAGAAGCCGCTTGCGCCGCGCGAGTAGTCGCCGCTGACATAGTTGACACCCTGGCCGATCAAATCGGTGACGAGCAAGCCGGTACCGAGGCGCTGCACCATTCCCGAGAGATCGTCATTGCGCCGTGTACCGCTGGACCGAATCTCAAAGTTATAAGAGCCGCCCGAATTGCCGGTCGATCGCATGCCGAGCTTGCGCGCCGAATAACTCGATAGAAAGTAGCCGTTCAACACACCGCTGGCGACGACGTCGCGCTTGATGCCGCGCACGCCCTCTTCATCGAATGGGCTCGAACCCGGGCCCTGCGGCAGGTACGGGTCTTCATGCAGCGTGATGTGATCCGAAAAAACAGACTTGCCCAGCGAGTCGACCAGAAACGACGCGTTTCGATACAGCGCGCCGCCACTCGCGGCCTGCACGAAATTTCCCAATAGTCCGCATGCCAGCGGCGCTTCGAACAGCACCGGGCACTGACGCGTTTTCAGCTGGCGTGCAGACAGGCGCGCCAGCACGCGGCGCGCGGCGTAATCACCGACCGCCTCGGGCGACGCGAGATCGTCAGCGATGCGCGACGACGAATACCAATCGTCGCGCTGCATGCCATTTTGATCGCGCGCGATGGGAGCCACGGAGATCGAATGGCGAGAGTACGCATAGCCACCGACAAATTGCTGCGTGTTTGCGAGCACAAAATGTCCCGACGACGTGTAAACGTTCGAGCCTTCCGAGTTGACGATCTGCGGACTCACCGCAAACGCGGCCGCTTCGCAACGCTGCGCGAGCTTGATCGCTTCGCCAGTGTCGATCGACCATGGGTGGAACAAATCGAGATCACGTGGAGAACGCTGTAGCGTATCGGCATCAGGCAGGCCGGCTGCCTCGTCGTCGGCCGTGAAGCGTGCAATGTTGTACGCGGCTTCGACTGCTTGCTGCAGAGCCGCGGTGGCGAAGTCCGAGGTCGACGCATTGCCGCGGCGCTTGCCTATATAGACGGTGATGCCAAGACCCTTGTCGCGCGTGCGTTCAATAGTCTCGACTTTCTTCTTGCGTACCGAGACCGACAGCCCGGTGGATTCGCTGACTTCGCACGACGCGTCACTTGCACCCAACGATTTCGCGTGCCTGATGGCGTCAAGCGCGAGGTCACGCAGACGCTGATCAGAAAGTGAAAATGGAGTCACGAAGGAGTTACGTTGGGTCGAGGTCACTGGGTATGATAAAAGATATGGAAGCAACGCCGGACGAGGCCGAACGCCCGAGCAAGAGCGAGCTAAAGCGCCAGATGCACGGATTACAGACGCTCGGCGAACAGTTGGTCGAGCTGAGCTCCGATCAGATTTCCCGGCTTGATCTGCCGGAAGACCTGCGCGAAGCGGTCGATTTCGCACACAGGGTCCGGGGCCATGAAGCCCGGCGCCGGCACATGCAATTCTTAGGCAAACTGATGCGCCGCGTGGACGCCGATGCGATTCGAGCGTCGCTAGCACGAATCAACGGAGAGTCGCGCGCCGCAGTGTCGTTGCTGCACCGCGCGGAAACCTGGCGTGACCGCTTGCTCGGCGACGACGAAGCACTCACGGCATTCGTCGCGGAGCATCCGGAGGCCGAGACACAATGGCTGCGCTCGGCCATTCGTTCCGCGCGGCGCGAGCGCGAGCTGCAGCAGCCGCCGAAGCATGCACGCGAGCTCTACCGCCGCGTACATCAGACGCTGGAGAACGAATTGCGCAAGCGCGCGCCGCACGGCAATGAAAGCTAAACGCGCCATGAACGAGCTCGTCGTCGGTCTGGTATCGATTTCCGACCGCGCGTCGCAGGGAGTCTACGTCGACCAAGGCCTGCCCGGACTGCAAGCATGGCTTAAACGCGCGGTGAAGACGCCATTTCAGACGCATCAGCGGCTGATTGCAGACGATCGATCGACGATCGAGCAAACTCTGATAGAACTGGTCGACGATGTCGGTTGTGATCTCGTGCTGACCACAGGCGGCACGGGGCCCTCGCGGCGCGACGTTACGCCTGAAGCGACGCTCGCAGTCGCCACGCGGTTGCTGCCAGGCTTCGGCGAGCAGATGCGTCGCATCTCGCTGGAGTTTGTGCCCACCGCGATCCTGTCCCGCCAAGCCGGAGTGCTGCGTGAAACGAATGACCATGCCGCGTTGATCCTGAACTTGCCGGGTCAGCCCAAGGCCATTACCGAAACGCTTGAAGGCTTGAAGTCGCCGAGCGGCGAACCGCAGGCGCATGGGATTTTTTCGGCCGTGCCCTACTGCATCGACCTAATCGGCGGGCCGTATATTGAAACTCATGACGCCGTGGTCAAGTCATTCCGGCCGAAGTCAGCGCTGAAGGCGGCCCGATGAGTCTGGAGGCTCATAGCTCCCCCCTGGCGGGACAGCGCCAAGCGCGAAGGGTGCACCGTTGAGCGCATTGCTCGAATGCGTCGAGCTGCAAACGCATCCTTCGCCAACAGCCACCGTGATCTGGTTGCACGGACTGGGCGCCGACGGCTATGACTTCGTGCCAGTCGTGCGCGAGCTGCAGGTTCTTGGTGCGCCGGCTGCGCGCTACGTATTTCCGCACGCCGCGACGATGCCGGTCACGATCAATGGCGGCGCGGTGATGCGCGCGTGGTACGACATCATCAATGTCGATCTTTTACGGCGCGAGGACGAAAAAGGAATACGCGCGTCGCAGCAGCAGGTCGAAGGTTTGATCGTGCGCGAAAACGAGCGCGGCGTTGCGAGCTCACGCATCGTGCTCGCCGGTTTTTCCCAAGGCGGTGCGATCGCTCTGCAAACGGGGTTGCGCCAGGCCCGGCCGCTGGCAGCAATCGTTGCGTTGTCGTGCTATCTGCCGCTGGCCGACAGTTTCACCCGGGAACGGCTGCCGGCTAGCGCGGGCGTACCCATTTTCATGGCGCACGGAACGTCGGACCCGATCGTGCCGCTGGCGCGCGGCATTGCTTCGCGCGACGCGCTAACGACCGCCGGACATAGCGTCGAGTGGCACCAGTATGCGATGCCGCACTCGGTGAATGAACAGGAAATCCGCGATATCGCCGCGTTTTTAAAACGAGTCCTGCCCTAGCGCTTGTCGACGCTCAAACGACCCGGACCAAACGCCACGACCATTAACAAGCCTCCCACTATCGCCAGATTCTTCAAGAAATGAGTTTGCTGCAACATCTTCTGCGCCTCTGGCACAGCCCAGAAGTTGTGAAATAACACCGTTACAACCGCTGTGAACACGGCAATTAGAAACGCTGCCCAGCGCGCCTTCCAACCGACGATCAACATCAGGCCCATGCCGATTTCGATGACGATCGTAGTCAGCGCAAACGCCTGCGCTGCAGGAAAGCCTTTCGACGCAATCTGGCCGACCAGTCCCTCAAAGCCACCAATCTTGCTGTAGCCGGATACCAGGAAGATCACTGCCAGGAAAATCCTGCCGATCAAGGTCAGCACGTCGGATGCGCCACTCTTCATTGCTCCCGCCTTCAGACGTTAACGAAGATCGGGATTGTATCGAGCGCGCGGCCAGAATTTCCTGCTGCAGTTGACGCGCACGCGGCCCTTCGAGGGCAGCGCCTGAGACCGCAGGTTTATCCGCTACGCGTCGCGCGCGGAACAAGCGGCATCACGTTGTTAGGCAAGCCCGCGTTGTGCGCGAACGCAAAGCGGTTCTTGCCTTTCAGCTTGGCGTCATACATGGCGAGATCCGCCAGCTGCAACAAGCGCTCGAGGTCGCGTCCCTGCTCGGGTGCGAGCGCAACTCCAATGCTGGCCGAGACGGTGAGCGCCGGCAGGCTGTCGGGGGCTTCGCCAGCCAGCACGACCGGCTGCGAAATCGCCTGCAGGAGCCGCAACGAAATTTTCTCGACTTCCAGACGCGCGCCGACGTCAGGCGCAAGCACCGCAAACTCGTCGCCCCCGCGGCGGGCTACCGTATCCTGCGGGCGCATCACACGCGCCAGCCGAACAGCGATTTCGCGCAGCATCAAATCGCCGACTTCGTGCCCGTACTGATCGTTGATATCTTTAAAGCCGTCCAAATCGATCGCCAGCACGGCACAGCTCACCTGTCGCAGCTCGGAGGTAGCAAGGGCCGACGCGGCGCGCTCAGCGAGCAGTCGGCGATTCGGAAGCCCGGTGAGCTCATCGTGCTGCGCTTCGTGCAGTGCATTGGCTTCGCGCTGCTTCAGCGTGTCAATGTCGGCGATCACGAGCACGAACTCACCTGGCGCGATCGAGCGTGCGGTGACCTGGCACCACGCCGCCCGGTCGCCGGACCCGATCGCATGTGTCAAATGGGCGCCGCGTTGAACCCGCAGCTCACGTACGACCGCCTGGTCGTGCTTGCTGGCCTCTTCTGCAGCCCCAGTGACGTCACGCCAGTCCTCTTCGTCGAGCAGACACGCGGAAAGCTGCGTATGCGCAAGCTCGTCCGGCGGCAGACCCACCAAGCGCAGGAACGCGTCGTTGCACCGCTGTACCGTGCCGGACTTGACGACGGCGATTGCCTGGCCTGCCGAATCGAGCACCGTACGCTCGACGCGAAGCGCTTCCGACAGCCGCCTCTCGCGTGATTTCAGCGCGGTCAGATCCACATTCATGCCAATCACGCCGGCGAAGGTGCCGTCGGGTCGCTTCAGTGGTGCTGCACTGATCGACATGATCAGGCGCCGGCCTCCCTGCGCCATATGCACCGCTTCGAGATCGCGAATCGGCTTGCCTTCGCGCAGCGCCGTGAACGCAGCACCGACCGCAGGCTGATCAATGTCCATCGGCAGCAGCACTTCGATCGAGCGACCGATCAGCTCACGCGTTTCGTAGCCATAGATTTCGCGCGTCGCCCGCCGGCTGACGAAGGTGATGATGAACTCGTGATTGCAAGCCCAGATCAGATTCGCCGAAGCCTCGACGAGTGATTTGTACTGCGACTTGCTGCGCTTTAGACGATCGAGCTCTATCAGCTCCGCGTGCGACGCGATCGTATCGAGCACAAGCACCGCCTGCAGCTTCTTGCTCGGATCATGGCTGGTGTAAGGAACGAAATGGCTGCGTAACGCCAGGCGTCCGCCGGAGCGGCTGGTGCGCGCGTTTACCACGTCGAACACCGGGGTACCTGCAAGCGACTTCTGCAGCGCGCTCAACATCGCCGCGCGCGATTCGCTCTTGAAATCGAATGCTTCGTCCCATTGCGGTCGCAACCGAGTGTCAGCGCGCAGGCCCCAGCGCCGCGGATCCGGGCTCTGCGCATGAACCACCCTGCCTTGGGAATCGACCAACCAAACCAGCACCGGCAAGCGCGCCAGCAAATCGGCCGTTGCTTCCACCGGCCGCTCAGGCGTTCCTCTAGCGGCCGCGATCGTTCCAACCACCGGCGCGACCGCATTACCCACCGGCGGTCGCGCGACGCAGATCACACGCACCGGGCGGGAAACGCCTCCGGTGTCGCGCAGACTCATGCTCTGATCGAACACCGCGCCCGCGCGCAAAAATTCCTTGTAAACGGCATTGATACGCGCGCGCTCAGCCTCGGTCAGCAAATAGCCCAGAGGAAACGCGGTCGAGTCGCTCGTGATTAAGCGATCGGTCGGCGGAGGAAACTCGCGCGGCAAAACGAGCACACCCCGCTCGTCGCGATACCACGGCAGCCCTTGCATGCCGCCCATCCACTCAGCGAAGCGGCGGGCGTCTTCCAGCAACCGATTGGGGCCGAACGGCTCGTGTGCCGACTTCGTCAAAGCAATCACGATCACTGACGACTCGCGACCCGGCTCCATGAAGCGTACGCGCCCGTTCCATAGTTCGCCGTCGAACGTGCGTCCGACCGGCCGCATGTCGACGGCAACGCTGGACTTCGACGGATGTTTGACAGGATCGAGCGCGTCGGGCGGATCAGCGATCAGGCATTCGGCAACCAAATTGCCGACGATCGCGCGCTCGCTACGACCGATGAACTCGCACGCCGACCGATTGACTTCAATCAGCCGATCGTTGCGCACTACAATCACTGGCGTCGGAATTGCATGAATCGCAGCCTGCCAGCCGAACCGGGTCATGTTGTTGGCCATCGTCTGCTGCGCGGTGCGCGTAACGTGGCGTGCCATCGGCTGCTGCCTGCCGATCCACCAAGCAGCAAGAAGCCACAGCGGAAAACCCATCACGAACATCGGCATCTCGCCCTGCGCGCGCAGCGCGCCGATTGTGAACACGCCGACCCAAGCCAACACATAGACGGTCCAAACTCGAGGCCAGCCGCCGTAGCTCAGCGCCGCCAGCACTACTGCACCCCCAGCCGCAAACGCGCCCGGGCCCGAAACGAATATTGCGGGGTTGGGCACTAGCGCAAACATCAGCGTCCACAGCACCAGGTCTGCGGCCGCGGTTGCCAAATAGATTTTTCCGCCGCGGGTATCCGCAGACACTTCACGCGCAGCGGTAGCGTATTCGGTCGCAATTAGGAACCGGATCGCCGCATTGACACCGTAGAGCGCCAGCCAGGCCAGCGCCAGCCCATTGGCGCCCGCACGCATCGAAGCGAAGGCGGCCACCAGGCCGATTAACAGCAGCGCGGGTAACAGCCGACGCTCGGCTGCAAAAGCGACGCGCAGGTCGAATTCCACGCGGGAAGGCGTCCGGGGCGCTCGCGACTCGGTGAGTCCTCCGCTTGAATACATAGACCGCGCTGCGCAGCGCCGCTCAAAGTGGACCAGTATCCTAGCGGTCCGGCGCGCAAATCGGCAATCGCCGACTGTCGGCGCATAGCGCTCTTCGGGCGCGATTTTGTATGCGAGTTAGCCCGGAAAGGTGATATGACCCTCCCGCAATTTGCCGGGCCGCGGCTATTGCAAGCGCACGCTGTCTTTGGAAGCGGCGCCCTTAGTCGCGGTGGTGCCGACTTCGCTTGCAAATTGGTAGCCGTTCTTGCCAGCGGCCTTGGCGGCATACATCGCGTTGTCGGCCGACGACAAAAGCGAATCGAAGTCGTGGCCATCTGCCGGGAACAAGGCAATTCCGACGCTGGCGTGCATCCGCACGACGCGCCCCGGGACCTCGACGTTTTCGCTGGCAGCTGCGATCAACTTCTCGGCGACCACCGCGGCGACCGACGGCTCATCGATTTCGGGCAGTAAGACGACGAATTCATCACCGCCAGTGCGGGCGACGACGTCATAGTCACGCAGCACATTGGAGAGCCGCTGCGCGACACGCCGCAGCAAGGCATCACCATAGGCATGCCCGAACAGATCGTTGAACTCCTTGAAGCCGTCGAGATCAAGCACTAGAACCGCCGCGAGCCGCCTTTGCCGCAGCGCCACCGATAGCAGCCGGCGCGCGTGCTCGACCAGCAGCCGGCGGTTCGGCAGCCCGGTGAGCTCGTCGTGATTGGCGTGGTGCCACGCCAGCTCCTCGCGCTTCTTCAGCGCAGAGATATCGGTCAGCACCAGGATGCGCGAATTGGCTTCACCGGCCTGCCGTGAAGTCAGCTGACACCATATCGTGCGTCCGTCGCGCGCGCGCAGCATCACCTCGTGAATCGCCGCATCGCCTTTGATACCGGCCGCACTGGTCCCATGCTCGATCGTTTCCCAGTCTCCGCGATTGGCGAGGATATCGGCCGCCGGCAGCCCGATCAGCTCTTCGCGTGAGACACCGAGCATGCGGGCCAATGCGCCGTTTGGCCCTTCAATGCGGCCGCGGCGTACAAAAGCGATCCCTTCACCCGCCGCATCAAACACCGCCTGCTGGTTGCGTAGCGCAATATTGAGCTCGCGTTCGCGCTGCTTTAAACCGGTAATGTCGCTGCAAATCCCGGTGACCGATTCGATTTCTCCGGCGTCGTTGAGCATTGGCAACGCGCTGATGTTCACGTACAGCGGCTCAGCGCGCTTGGTGCGCTGGATTGCCTCCATGTCGAACACGGGGCGGCCATGCATCACCGGCGAGAACCGGCGGAGGAACTCCCGACGCGTGAACTCCGGCGCGTTAAAGTCCCATACGTAACGGCCGATCATCTCGCGCGGCTCGTAACCGAAAACGTCGCGGCACGCACGATCGGAGACGAACGTGAGGCGCGCGTAGCGATCGCAGATCCAGATCAGCGACGGCGAGGCCTCCACGAGCGCGCGATACCGCCGTTCGCTTTCCGCCATTCGCTGCTGTGCTTCGCGGCGCTCGGTGTCGTCGACGATTGAAAACACAAGGCGTGTTGTACGTCCGCTGCTGCCGCGTACTGATTCACCGCGCAAGACAACCCACACGTAGCTGCCATCGGCTTTTTGCATCCTGCATTCTTCGCGCAGCGCGGCGCCGTGATCGATGTGCCGGCGGCGCGCGACACGCACGCGGTCTCGATCGTCCGGGTGCAGCGACTCGGTGAACTTGTAGGACTGCAGAAACGATTCGCGATCCGTGTAACCGAGGATCTGGATATACCGCGCTGAGAACGAGCGCTCGCCGGTTAACACGTTGGTATCTGCAACGCCGGCGTCAATCGCGTCCAGCGCCATGCGCAGCTGCTCGCGGCTGCGATTCAGCTCGGCATTCGCCTGCTCCTGTGCGCGCGCCGAGCTGTGGGCGCGCGTGCGCATTGCAACGTTGTTCGACAGAGCTCGCCGCAACAGATGGAACGCGACCGCGGCGCCTATCAAAGTCATTGCCCACATGACGAGCGTTATCTCGCGCAAAGGCAGGTCGCGCGACAACATGAAGATCAGCTGCGCGAATCCGAGCGGCACCGCAAAGGCGATCCAGGGCATGCCCGCGGGCGCGAAGGGCAGCAAAGTCCCAAGCAATACCGCGATCGTCAATACGAGTTGCAGCACCGCGGCAGATTCGTGCGAAGCAGGAAGCAGCACCAGGGCCAGGGCCCACGCCGTACCCTCAAGTGCAGCGAGTGCGGCGTACGCCTGAGCAGAGCTCGGCAGCCGGTTCGAATGGGCGGACATCCACGCCGACATGCGCTGGCAGTACCAGGCGCGCGTCACGACGATGGCTGCCAGTACCGACCACCAGATCGACGCGGGCGGCAGTTGATTCTCGCGCCACAGAATCAACACCACCAGCAACCCGAACGCGAGATTGCCGAACCACGTGGTGCGGCCAAGATCAAGCGAAAGCTTGAAGAGTTCGGATGTGACGGTTGCCTTGGCCACGGCCTGGATACGGGAAGAGATCGGCTGCACGCGTGCGTGCAGCGCTTTAGGGGATAACTGGATAATCGGTCCACAGCTGCCCCGCTTGAAGCCACAAAAGCGGGGCAGATCAGGCGGAATCCTGATCAACGAATTCATACTGAAAGGCTCGGAATCGCGTGACGCCTACCGGCGGCCGACGCAGCGACGGTTATCGTGGCCGCTTCGCGCCTTCACCCACTGGCCCGCTACACGCCGGCTCGCTCGCAACGGCGCTCGCAAGCTGGCTCGACGCCCGCGCAGCCCATGGGGTCTGGGTCATCCGCATCGAGGACCTCGATGCCCCGCGTGTTGTACCGGGGGCGGTGCGGCAGATTCTCGACACTCTCGCGCGCTGCGGACTCGAATCGGACGAACCGGTCATGTTCCAGAGCGAGCGCACTGATGCCTACGGCGCTGCATTCGCCCGGCTGAACGACGCCGGGCTGCTTTACGGGTGTGCATGCTCCCGCAAGGATGTCGAGAGCGCGATAGCGGCCCAGACTGCGTCGACGACTATTTACCCGGGCACGTGTGCGGCGCGCCCGCCCGGCGACAAACCGATACGCGCATATCGGGTGCGTGTGCCGCCCGACGAGCTCTCGTTCGTAGATCGCGCGGCGGGCCGCGTTGCGCAAAGCCTGCAGCGAGACGCCGGTGATTTCATCCTGAAACGCGCCGATGGATTGTGGGCGTATCAACTCGCCGTCGTCGTCGACGATGCAGCTCAG
>DATLMT010000301.1:0-4233 GCA_035537135.1 Burkholderiaceae bacterium
GTGCTCGGTCTTCACCGTGATCAGATGCTTGCCCTTGTCCCTGTGAAAGCGGGCAACTCCCTTGAGTGCCAGATTGATCGACTCGGTTGCACCAGACGTCCAAATCAATTCGCGCGGATCGCAATTGACCAGTGCAGCGACCTGCTCGCGCGCTTGATCGACCGCCTTCTCGGCGGTCCAGCCAAACGAATGGCTGCGCGACGCCGGGTTGCCGAAGTTCTCGCGCAGCCACGGAATCATCGCGTCAACGACGCGTGGATCGACTGGCGTCGTCGCCGAATAGTCGAGATAGATCGGAAGCTGCATCGTCACGATTGTGTCCGCTGGTTCATGGCACTGCGCTGGCGCAAACGACTGTCGTGCAGCACCGCAACCGTTGAGCTGTTCACCCTTGATTTCTGATTCTGCTGCTCCACCAGATCCGCCAACGTCACCGAACCGAGATAGTCGAGCATCCGCGTATTCAAATTCGCCCACAGATCGTGCGTCATGCAGCGCTGATCATCGTGGCAGTTTTCTTTGCCGCCGCACTGCGTGGCATCGATTGGCTCGTCGACTGCCAAAATAATGTCGGACACCGTCGTTTGATCCATCGGCCGGTCAAGCTGATAACCACCGCCCGGCCCACGCGTGCTTGCCACCAAATTGCGGCGGCGCAGCTTGCCGAACAGCTGCTCTAGATACGACAACGAAATTCGTTGCCGTTCGCTGATGCCGGCCAGCGTCACCGGACCCTCGTGCTGCCGCATCGCGACATCGATCATCGCAGTGACGGCAAAGCGGCCTTTCGTAGTCAATCTCATGCGCTTTGATGGAATCGGTGACCGACGTTGGACCGGCACCGTGCCCAAAAATTCCCGACCAATCTGGTCAAGAATTGTACGGCGCTCGCCTGAAACGGTCAATCCGCACCCGTCATGGGCTAGTCAAGGCGTGCTCGAGATCGCGCTTCAAATCCACTACGGATTCGAGCCCTACTGCGATGCGGATCAACGCTTCGTTGATGCCGGCGCGCTCGCGGTCGGCCTGCGCGATGCGCCCGTGCGTCGTTGTAGCCGGATGCGTAATAGTGGAGCGGGTGTCTCCCAGATTTGCGGTGATCGACATCGTCCGAACCGAATCGATAACACGCCATGCGCGCTCGCGCGGCGTCTCGGAGCCGGCGTTGAGTTCGAACGCCAGTACGGCCCCAGCCTGCGTTTGTTGTTGCCGCGCCAGCGCCGCCTGCGGATGCGAGTCAAGTCCAGGGAAGTACACGCGTGCCACTTCAGGTCGGCCCTCAAGCCAGTGCGCAAGTTCACGTGCTGAATCACTTTGCGCGCGCATGCGTAGCGCGAGCGTCTCCAGCCCTTTTAGCAGCACCCAGGCGTTGAACGGGGACAGGCTGGGGCCGCTTGCGCGAAGCACCGGCAGCAACTGCTCACGAACAAATGCTTTCGATCCAAGGACTGCTCCGCCCAGCACACGCCCCTGCCCGTCCAGATACTTGGTCGCCGAGTGGATGACGACGTCGACACCGAATTCAAGCGGCCGCTGCAGAGCCGGTGTGCAGAAACAATTGTCCACCACGGAGACCGCACCGATTTCGCGCGCGAATCTGCCAAATGCATGAAGATCGACGAGCTCCATTAGCGGGTTCGATGGCGTCTCGCAGTAAAGGAGTCGTGTGTCGCGGGTGGCAGCGGCGCGCCAGGCTTGCATGTCGGTGGCGTCGACGTAGGTGACTGCGATGCCGAACCGCGACAGCACATTGGAGAAAAGCTGGATCGTTGCACCGAACACGTTGGCGGCGCAGACGACGTGGTCGCCAGAACGCAGGCTGGCAAGGCAGGTTGCCATGATCGCCGCCATGCCCGAGGCAGTCGCCAGGCAATCCTCGGCACCTTCGAGCGACGCCAGGCGCTGCTCGAACATGGTCACCGTCGGGTTAGTAAAGCGCGAATAGACGTTGCCCGCTTCCGCACCCGAAAAACGCGCAGCGGCCTGCGCGGCACTGTCGAAAACGAAGCTCGACGTGAGAAACAATGCTTCGCTGTGCTCGTTGAATTGCGACCTCTGCGTGCCGGTACGCACCGCACGCGTGTCGAAGTCAGACTGAATGAACTCTTCGGACATAAAAAACCCGCCTTAGGAAAGTCAGCTAGGCGGGTGTCGAGACCATCGCTTTAGCCGAATTTGTTAAGCGCCCGCAAGCTGATTCAAATCGGCGCGTCAGCGAATGTTACATCAGTCGGCCTGCGCCAAGTTCAGGTTCAGTTGCGAATACGGGTCACTCTCCTCGATGGCAGCGAGCTCACGTGCGGCTTCCAACCGATCCAGATACTCCGGCGTCACATTGCCCGTCACATAGTGGCCGTCGAAGCAACTCGCATCGAAGCTCGTAAGGTGCGGGCCGAGTTCTGACACTGAGCGCTTCATCGCGTCGATGTCCTGATACACGAGCCCGTCGGCTTCAATCAGCCGCTGGATTTCGTCGTCGGATCGACCATGAGCGATCAGTTCCCGGCGGCTCGGCATATCGATGCCGTAAACGTTCGGATACCGCACCGGCGGCGCCGCCGATGCGAATATCACCTTGTTGGCGCCGGCTTCGCGCGCCATGTTGACGATCTCGCGCGAGGTCGTGCCACGCACGATCGAGTCGTCGACGAGCAAAACGTTCTTGCCCCTGAACTCTGTAGGCAGCGCGCTCAGCTTTTGCCGGACGCTGCGCTTGCGCACCGCCTGGCCCGGCATGATGAACGTGCGCCCGACGTAGCGATTCTTGAAGAAGCCTTCGCGAAACTCGAGCCCGAGCCGCGCCGAAAGCTGCATCGCCGCCGGTCGCGACGTGTCGGGAATCGGCATCACGACGTCGATGTCACCGGTGCGCACC
The DNA here is from genome assembly GCA_035537135.1 of Burkholderiaceae bacterium. Lineage (GTDB taxonomy): Bacteria > Pseudomonadota > Gammaproteobacteria > Burkholderiales > Burkholderiaceae_F > JACCZX01. The sequence goes on from DATLMT010000301.1 coordinate 2,876, forward strand.
TGCCTGCGGATCTTTTCCGCCAGGTATTCGCCCATCTTCAGGCGCGCGCTGTAGATGCTGACGCCGTTCATTACCGAGTCCGGGCGCGCAAAGTACACGTACTCGAAGATGCAAGGATTCAGCGTCGGCGCCTCGGCACATTGCTGCGAATAGAAGTTGCCATCGATGTCGATGAAGATTGCCTCACCCGGCGCGACGTCGCGCACGAACTTGAAACCGAGCCCTTCCAGTGCGACCGATTCGCTGGCGACCAGATACTCAGTGCCGGCGTCGGTTTCGTTGACGCCGTACACCAGTGGACGAATTCCATAGGGATCGCGAAACGCGACGATGCCGTGATCGGCGATGTGTGCGACGCACGCATAGGCACCTCGAACGCGCCGATGCAGTGCAGCCACCGCGCGAAAGATCGTTGCCGGATCGAGCGTATAGCTCGACGTTCCCTCCTGCAGCTCGTGCGCCAGCACATTGAGCAGAATCTCTGAATCGGAATTCGTGTTGATGTGACGGCGATCGATACGGAACATTTCGCTTTTCAGCTGTTCCGCATTGGTCAGATTGCCGTTGTGCCCGAGCGTGATGCCAAACGGTGCATTGACGTAAAACGGTTGCGCTTCTTCGACACTAAACGCGGATCCTGCCGTCGGGTAGCGCACGTGCGCAATACCAACATTGCCCGTCAGATTGCGCATGTTTCGCGTGCGGAAAATTTCCCGCACCATGCCCTGCCCTTTCCACATCGAAAACGAGCTGCCCGAGCCGGTGGCAATACCCGCCGCATCCTGACCGCGATGTTGCAACAGTTGCAGCGAGTCATATAGCAGCTGATTGACCGGGCCGGTCGCCACGACGCCAACGATGCCGCACATCACGAGTCTCCTGGCTGGATTGCGATGCTCATCGTACGCAGAGTTGGCATCGTGCTATGAATTTCGTTAAAGAGTAACCAAGTTAGCGCTAATGCCCTGCGCCTTCAATCGTGTTCGCACACCGTCAGCTTCGTCGCGCGATGCATACGGCCCAAGCCGAACGCGGTAGCGCGCGCCCTGCTTGGTTTCCACCTTTTCCGTATATGGGGCCAGACCAGACTTTTTCAGCCGCTCGGCAAGGTCGCGCGCGGCCGTTTCGCTCGCAGGCGCAGCGACCTGGACTGCAAACCTCGCGCCTTTTTCACCGGCTGCAGGCTTTGCATTCGACTTTCCATCAAGCAGCGATCGCGCGCGCTGCTCCTCGCCTTTTTTGCCATCGGCAGCTTTAACAGGCAACTCTTCGGACTTCTCGGGCGCGCGTGCGACCTCCGGCGCCGGAGCGACCGGAAAATTTTCCGGCCCTGGGACGGGCGGCAGCGTCAGTCGTGG
>DATLMT010000302.1:0-6883 GCA_035537135.1 Burkholderiaceae bacterium
CTACCCCGAGTACCGGCAACCTGGGAGGAATGGGAAGCACTGGTAAGGCCAACCAGGCGGCTGATCGTGTGCACAGTACGGTTGACCGCGTTGCCCAGGGCGCTCACGACACGGTTGATCGTCTCGCTGCCAAGGCGGCCCCGCTGCTCGACCGTGCAAAGTCCACAGCGGCCGATGCGCAGGACACTCTTTACGCGAAATACGACGACTTCATGGCGATGGAAGAAGAGTGGGCGGAGTCAGCCCGCGACCAGATCCGCGCACATCCGCTCGCTGTGGTCGGCATCGCGCTGGTCGCCGGCTTGTTGATCGGCCGTTTGTCACGCTAAGCATCTTGCAGTGAGGACTAGGTGGATATAGCGCGCGATTCTGGGATACAGGGTGGGGCGGCTCCGCCGTTGCCGGAGCCAAGTTCGACGCAGAGAACTGTTGCAGGATCCAGTTCTGCCGGTTCGGCGTCGAGCGGGCCAGCGCCCGGCCCGGGGTCACGCGCTGGCGTTCGTGCATCGAACCCTGCGCCGGCGCGGCCCACACTTTCGCAGTTCATCAGCGAGGTACGCGCCGCGTTCAGTGCCCGCTTTTACTTGTTGGAACTTGAGGCCAAGCGCGCGGCGTGGTCTGCCGCGTACATGTTCGGCTTTGCGGTTGCTGCGGCGCTGCTTGCTGTTACGGCGTGGCTGATATTGATGGGTGCGCTGATCTATGGCGCGGTCGCACTTGGTGTTCCGTGGGTAATCGCCGCGATTGCTGCTATCGCGTTGCATGCGGTTGCCGCATTTCTGCTGGTGCGTGCGATCAAGTCGATGGTCGACAACCTAACGTTCGCAGCGACACGCCGCACGTTGCAAAAAGCGGATTCAGCCGAGGTGCCCGATGGCCATAGCGCTTGACACGCTGGTTACCGATATTGAAGCGGCCGAAAAAGCGGTCCGCATTGCGGACGCACGTGCCGCGAACACCGGCCGTGCTTTACGGGCCAACTGGCGTTCCAAAGGTCCAACGATCATGGGAGCTGCAGGTGCAGCATTGTTGTTGCGCCAGGTGCTCAGGGCGCGGCGCAAGGTTCCGAAGGACCGCTTGCGCGGTCAAGGCATCGGCGGCTGGTTCCGCGCGTATAGCCCCTACGTTTCGGCACTTGGCCCGCAAGCGGTCACTGCAGTCAGTGCCCTTGTTGCTGCGGTCATGGCAAAGAACGCCAAGAAAGCCTTGGCAAGTGCAGCGCACGTTGATCTAGATCGCTTCGTCGGGAGCTGGTTCGAGATCGCACGGTTGCCCGATGCCGCCGACAAGGATTGCGTGGCCGACGCGCGCGCAACGTACGCGCGGACCGACGATGGTTTGCGTCTGCTCAGCCTGTGCCGGCGCGAGGATGGGAGCATCAGGCGCTCAACGGGCCGCGCAAAGCTGGCGGACGATGCCACGCAGGCGCGCTTCAAAATTTCGTATTCGCACTCGGCACTGGATGTGCTCCCATTCGTATGGTCGGATTACACAATCGTCGACGTTGCCGACGATTACAGCACGGCTATTGTGGGTGCTGCAGATCGCAAGCATCTATGGTTTTTATCGCGCCAGCCGACAATAACCGAGGCTGCCAAACAGGACTTTATGAACAAGGCGCGCGCGCAGGGGTTTGACACAAGCGCACTCGTCTACACGCGGCATACCGCTGCGTCCACTTCCAATCAGAATTTTTAAGAGGAGTTGTTATGTCACTATTAGTCAGAGCTGCAGTCCTGGGAGGACTCGCTTACGTTGTATCCCGTGCCGTTCGCAAAAGCCAGCAGTCGCTGGGTTCGTCGCGTCCTGTAACGGAGCGCCTGGCCCGCTCGACAGATGATGATTTGTTTGATGACGTGCTGGCCGAAGAACGGCCTTCGACCAGCAGCGTGTAGTACACAAAGTTTGCGAAAAAAAAGGGGACCTGGGTCCCCGTTTTTTTTATACGTTAACGATCGTTCTTACGCGCGCCACCAAGCGTGTCGCGATCAGACCCGGTTGACTGCGAGCCTTGCGGCCGATTGGTCTGCTCGGTCTTCGACGCGCTATCAGTGCCGTACTGGGTATCGAGGGCGCCTTGACGCAGCTTGTCGCTGCTGGATTGGTCACCTCCCTGGGTCATCTCGGGCGAGTCATCATCGGCGGGCTGGTTACTATGCTGGCTACTGGTTTGCCCGCGCTGCGAGCCCGCCGGCGCGTTCTGTGTGCGCGATCCCGAAGCCTCACCTCTCTGATCGGACTGGCGGGCCGCGGGCTGCGCTTGCGAACCCTTGGCTTGCGATTGGCCCTGAGCGTTCTTGCCACCTTGTGGCTCGGGATTGTTTCCGCGCTGCGAAGTACTTTGCTGCTGCTGCTCCTGCGGCTGTTGCTGATTCTGCTTCGTCATATTGAGCTCCTCAGTCGGACCGGCGGGGCTGATACGCCGCCGCTGTTACGCGTCCGTGCTGGTTCCGTGCAAGTGATATGCCGGCGATTTGCAGAAACAGGGTGTAAAACCGCGTCAATTCGTCCATTCGATAGGAATGAAAATTGCGAGCAAGCGCTCCGGGCTCTCGAAAGGTGGAATGCAAACGCTCGTACGTGCAGATGAGATGCTAGCCACGACAATCAGCGAACCCGTCGACACGCGCTGTGGTGCCAAATGGCTAGCGCGTCTCGATGCTGCCAATCGCAGCGAATTGATGGTCGCGTTGCTTAGTCGGTTCAACCACGACCTACGCACGCCGCTCAACACCATTCTCGGATGGACTCATCTGCTACAAAAGGGCGGGCTCGATGCGCTGCGCGAAAAACACGTCGCCGATGTCATTGCGCGCAACTCGCGCGACCAAACGCAATTACTCGAAGATTTCGTCGACGATGGGCGGGCGATCCTGGGCGCGTTGAACCTTCAACGGGGCGTCCTGAAGATGGACGACGCCGTGACGGATGCCATTGGACGCCTCAGCAGTTTAGTGGGGCTACACGGCGTCTCGCTGGTTCAGAAGTTCGACACCACCGATATGCTGGTCAACGGCGACGTGCGACGTTTGACGCGCCTGGCGTTTCGGTTGCTGACGATCGTAACTCGTCGCGCGCGAGAGGCGACGGCAATCGAGATTGAAACCGACATTGATCGCGGCCAATACGTTCTGGCTCTTTCTGGAACTGCGCAGGAGCCCGATTGGTCTGACGCCGCGCTGCTCGATTTGCGCATTAGCACGATCGTTGCCGCCCTGCACGAGGGTGAGTTGCAAGTTAATGCCGATGCAACGCGACCTTGCATCGCGCTCCGCTTGCCATGCTCCGGCGCTCTGCAACCTCAATAACGCTCCGCGGGCACATCCGAGCACAGGGCAGATCCGGCAGCTCACGGCGATACCGTTCAAGACCGGCACCTAAAACTTCGGGCAAATCACCCGCAATGAGCGCTAAACCCGCCTCCCGGCTAGAGCACGATACGTTCGGCGATATCGAGGTCGGGAGCGACAAGCTGTGGGGCGCTCAGACTCAACGCGCGCTGCATCACTTTTCGATTTCCAGCGAGCGTATGCCACCGGAATTGATCTCGGCGCTGGTGCTGGTCAAGCGTGCGGCTGCGCTGGTCAATTCGGAACTGGGCGTGATCGACGCCGCTCACGCAGCAGCGATCGCTGCGGCCGCCGGTGAAGTACTAGCTGGCGAGCACGGCGATCAGTTCCCATTGTCGCTATGGCAAAGCGGCTCGGGTACGCAAACGAATATGAACGTCAACGAAGTACTCGCGAATCGCGCTTCGGAGTTGCTGGGGCAGCGGCGCGGTGTTGGTCGTGCTGTGCATCCGAACGATGAAGTCAATCGCGGCCAGTCGACAAACGACGTGTTTCCGACCGCAATCAATGTCGCACTCGCGCGTGGGCTGAGCGAACGACTGTTGCCAGCCCTGGATGCTCTGCGGTCAACGTTGGCGTCGAAAGCCGGCGAATTCGCAAGCATCGTAAAAATCGGTCGCACGCATCTGCAGGACGCAACGCCGCTTACGCTGGGTCAGGAATTTTCGGGCTATTCGGCACAGCTCGAGTTCGCGCACACAGTTGTTCGACAAGGCATCGAGAGTCTGTTGCCACTGGCCATAGGCGGAACCGCAGTGGGAACGGGGCTCGCGACTCACCGTGAATTTGGAACACGCGTAGCTGCGCATATTGCCGCGGCGACCGCACTGCCGTTCGTTTCAGCGCCCAACAAATTCGCTGCGCTTGCCGCCAGCGATCCCGTAGTGTTTGCCCACGGCACTCTTAAGACGCTCGCCGCCGCGCTGCTGAAAATCGCAAATGACGTCCGACTGCTCGCGAGCGGTCCCCGCTCCGGAATAGGCGAGATTGCCTTGCCCGAGAACGAGCCAGGCAGCTCGATCATGCCGGGAAAAGTGAACCCTACTCAAAGCGAAGCATTGATCATGGTGTGCATGCAGGTCTTCGGGCACGACGTAACGATCAACTTGGCAGGGTCCGCTGGAAACCTTGAACTTAACGTGTGTCGGCCGGTGCTTGCGCACAATGCTCTGTCCAGTGTTCGGCTGCTGACTGACGCGGTGGTCAGCTTCAACCAACACTGCGCCGTTGGTATCGTCGCACGCCCGGAGCGCATCGCCGAACTGGTCGACAGCTCACTGATGCTAGTAACCGCATTAGCGCCGCATATCGGTTACGACAAAGCGGCCCAAATCGCGCAGCACGCGCATCGGACTGGGACCACGCTGCGCGCGGCTGCGACCTTACTCGGTCATGTCACCGCAGAAGATTTTGACCGTTGGATCGACCCGCAATCGATGACCGGCAATTAATCGACGCTATTTTTTGTCCGTCGTTTTGGTGTCGCTGCCCTGCGCGGCGCCGGTGCCAGCCCCACTGTCCGTGCCGGTTCCTGGTTTCCCGCTCGCGGCGACGGTGCCGGACTCGCCACCAATCATCCCTGTACTTGTGCCCTTCTTGGTGACATCCTCGCCGGTGCCGGGCGCGATGACCGGAGCGCTCGGTGCGGGAGCTGCCGGGGTCGCCGTGCTCGCGGGTGCTGTGTTAGCGGGCGCAGGCGTCGGCGCAGTGGTTGGAGCAGTTTTCCTGTCGCTGCACGCAGCCAACACCAACGCCAGCAGCGCGCCTGAAAGCAGAGCACCGAGTACTTTTTCGTTCTTCATGTTGTCTCCCAATGGTGCAGCTACTCTACCTCGTTGGCGCGGTGCTGTCGTGCAACTCTGCGCGCGCCCTAAGCGGTCGTCTTATTGCTGTCGCGTAGCGCTTTGATCTGATCGTGATTGCGGCGCGCGCCCTCGTACTGGCGGCGTACCACCTGTTCGACGTCGGCCGGCAGATCCTGTTCCAACGCTTTGCGATATCGGTTAATGGCGATATCTTCGCCGCGTTCGCACTCGTTTAGCATCGCCTGATCGTCGTCAAGCGCCACCGTACCGCGCACTGCTACCCAGCCGCGATGCATGGCCCCTGAAACGGTACCGGTCGTGTCGGGCTTACCACCGAAACGCGTGACGAGTGTTTGCAACTCTTCAGCGCCCGCCCGACATCCCGCCGCGCGCTCCGCAAATACGCTTTTCAAGTTGCTTGACTTAGCATGTTCCGCGCAGGTACGGAAGCCGTACTCGCCATCCTTGCAGTTTTCGATCAGATCATTAAGTGTTTCGACAACGTCGTCGCGGTCCATGCTGACTCCTTGTGTTGTAGGGTGTACCAAGCCGACAAGTGCAGATTTCGTGCCTAACGCATTTCGGCACTGGTTTTGCTTTATTGGTCATTCATTGCGATAGGACAGAGATTGACTCAGCGCGCGATGCCAATAACGGGGGGGACCGGCTCAACGCGTCTGCACCTGCTGGATATCACCATGTTTTGGAGTCCGCGCAGCGGCGGCGTGGCACGCTATCTGCGGAGCAAGCGCGATTGGCTTGTGCAGCACTCCAATTGGCGGCATACGATTATGGCGCCGGGCCCAACGACGGCCGAAACGACTCACATCGCGGGTCTACCGCTCCCGTGGTCCCGCGGGTACCGATTTCCCTTGCGACGCGCGGCAACTGCGCGTGCCATTGCCTCGATGCAACCGGACTTGATCGAGGCAGGTGATCCGTATCGATGTGCGTGGGCCGCGCTCGACGCTGGGCAGATACAGGGAGTACCAGTAGCGGCTTTTTATCACTCCAATGTCGAAGCGCTCGCGCAACGCTGGCTGCCGCGTGCAACCCGTACATTCGTTCGGCAGTACCTGCGGCATCTTTATCGCCGGTTCGATGCAGTCTTCGCGCCGAGCCACTGGGCGGCAGATTCACTGCGAAGCCTTGACCTCGATAACGTCATACTGCAACCGCACGGAGTCAATTGCGACGTGTTTCACCCCAGGGGGCACGACGAACAATGGCGGCACGAAATCGGTGCGGTGAAGTCGGACATCGTGTTGCTATACACCGGTCGCTTTGCTCCGGAGAAAAATCTGGATCATCTGACAGCGGCTGTTGACCTTCTCGGACCGCGTTATCTGCTGGTCGCGATGGGCGATGGACCATGCCCCCCTTCTAAACACGCCACGCGGGTGCGAGTGCTTCCCTACCAGTCGGACCCTGCTTCGCTGACGCGCGCGTTGGCGAGCGCGGACATATTTGTACATGCCGGCGACCAAGAGACGTTTGGACTAGCCGCACTGGAAGCGCTCGCGTGCGGTACTCCGGTCGTTGCGCGAGCCTGCGCGGGCCTGACTGACCTGATCGACGGCCGAGCAGCGATTGGTGTAGACAACGACGATGCGGCAGCATTTGCCGAAGCGATCGCCTCTGTTGCACCTACCGCAACAGCGTTGCGCGCCGACGCGCGTCGGCGCGCGTTGGAATTCGACGCGCGTCGGACGTTCTCGCAACTAATGA
>DATLMT010000303.1:0-9081 GCA_035537135.1 Burkholderiaceae bacterium
AGGCGTGACTTGCCGATACCTGCATCGCCGATCACCGTCACCAAGCGCGCCTGTCCCGTGGCGCGCACCGTACCCCATGCGCTGTGCAGCAGTGCGAGTTCTTCGTCGCGCCCGACTACCGGGGTGTCGATCCGGCGCACATTCCCATCGTGCCCGTGGGCCGAGAGCAATCGGTACGCGGCTACCGGCTGCGACTTGCCCTTCAGCAGCAGCGGCTCGACTTTCTCGACTTCGACCGCGTCGCGCACCAACTGGTAAGTGATCTCGCCGATATAGATCTCGTTCGCCGGTGCGGCCTGCTCCAGCCGCGCCGTCACGTTCACCGCATCGCCCGTAGCAAGCTTTTGATCAGCGCTCGGGTCGTCGATCGCGACGACCTCGCCGGTATTGACGCCGGTGCGGTTAGCAAGCACGACGCCGAACCTCGCGCTGAGTACGCCGTTCAATTCATGCAGCACCGTCTTCATTCCGATCGCCGCGCGCACCGCACGAAGCGCATCATCCTCGTGCGCGCGGGGCAGGCCGAACACCGCCATGATGGCGTCACCGATGTACTTCTCTATCTTGCCGCCATGACGCTTGATCTCTGCGGCCATCGCGTTGAAATAACGTTCCTTCACTTCATGCAGCGCTTCGCTGTCCAAGCGTTCGCCAAGTGCGGTGGAGTCCTTCAAGTCGCTGAAGATCAACGTTACGGTTTTGCGCACCTCGTGCACCGGCTGCGCCTCGACCGACATCAGCGGTGCACCGCAGTAGCCGCACAACCTGAACTTGGGCGGGTTTTCTTCGTTGCACTTGGGGCACCGGACCATTAACCGCGCGACCCCCATGTCGGGAAGTCGTCGACCAATGCCGTGTGCGTCACCACCTGTTGACCGTTCCACAGATGCAGGTGAAAGGCAGACGGCTCAAATGTGAAGCGGATGTCAGCCCCAGGCGTCAGGTCCAGGGTCAGTTGGTGCGCGGTGCTCGGACATACCGAGGCCACCGTGCCGGCGAATCGCGTCTGGATGTTTCGGTGATAGTGACCGCTGACGACGCACTGAACGTGGGGGTGCCGCGCGATGACCGCCGCTTCCGCTTCCGGGTTGCCCAGACCCATCCGGTCCATCAGTGTGAGCCCAGTCGTAAATGGCGGATGATGTTGCGCGATGATGGTCGGGCGCTTGGACTCGCTCAGAGTGCGATCCAGCCACTGCAGCCGTCGCGCACACAATTCGCCGCCGGGTGCACCCGGCACGGTTGTATCGAGCGCGACCAGCCGGACGTCAAAGTCGTCAACAGCGTACTGAACGAAGCCATCTTCGCCGTTTAGGTACTTGTGCTGCGGAAATGCGCTTCGCAAGGAGTGCGCATCATCATGATTGCCAACGACCAGATACAGGGGCATTTGCAGCGGGGCAAGAAGCTCTGCCAGCAGCCCATATTCGTCGATGCTGCCGTGATCCGTCAGATCGCCCGTCGCGACGACGGCATCGGGCAACCGCGGCAGCTCAAGGATCTTGCGCACGCAGCTTTCCAGCATGCGCGCCGTATCCACTTTGCCGTAGGCAAGCGCGCCATCGCAGACAATATGCGGATCGCTGATTTGGCACAGCAGCATGCCGCATCCTCTGGAACGGGTGGAAGGCCGCGAAGCGTAGCCGATGCGGCCGATCAATGAAGCAAATGGACCTTGCTCCCAAAAGGCGGCCGAGCGCTACGGTGCCTGACTCACGACCATTCAGTTGCCCGTGATACTTTGTGCGCATGAACGCCCCGCTACTGCAGCCGCACGCTCCGCAACTGCTCGCAGAACGCATTCCGCTCGAAGGCACCGGAGCGGTTGACGTCGAGCGGCAGCGCGCGGTTGTCGCTGCGTTAAGAACGTTCTTGCCTGAGCATTGCGTCCTTTGGCGCGAGGAAGATACGCGCCCCTACGAGTGCGACGGGCTGACGATGTACCGGCAACTGCCCATGATCGTTGCGTTGCCGGAGACGGAGGACCACGTCGCACGCATCGCGCGCGCGTGCTTCGATATGCAGGTGCCGATCGTGCCGCGCGGCGCCGGAACCGGGCTATCGGGCGGCGCGCTGCCACACGGCCGCGGCGTGTTGCTATCACTGGCGAAGTTCAATCGCATTTTGAAAATCGATCCCCTTGCGTGTACCGCCGTCGTGCAACCGGGTGTGCGCAATCTCGCGATCTCCGAGGCAGTTGCACATCTTGGCCTTTACTACGCACCGGATCCGTCAAGCCAGATCGCATGCACCATCGGCGGCAACATTGCCGAAAACTCGGGTGGCGTGCATTGCCTCAAGTACGGTTTGACTCTGCACAACGTGCTGCGTGTGCGCGGTGTTACGGTTAAAGGCGATGTCATCGAGGTCGGCTCCGAAGCGTTCGACTCGCCTGGTCTCGATCTGCTGTCGCTGGTTATCGGGTCCGAAGGCATGTTGCTGATTACGACCGAAGCGACGGTGAAGCTGTTGCCAAGGCCGGTCTGTCAGCAAGTGGTGATGGCCTCGTTCGACGACGTCGGCAAAGGCGGCGACGCAGTGGCTGCGGTGATCGCTGCAGGGATCATCCCGGCCGGCATGGAGATGATGGATCGGCCCGCAGTGGCTGCGGTCGAGCCCTTCGTCAACGCGGGCTATGACCTGAATGCCGAGTCGATTCTGCTGGTCGAGTCCGACGGCACGCGCGAAGAAGTCGACGAGGAAATTGCGCGCATTGAATTGGTCCTCAAAGAAAACGGTGCGACGCGGCTCGAAGTGTCGCAGTCGGACGCCGAGCGATACCGTTTCTGGGCCGGTCGGAAAGCGGCATTTCCTGCAGTCGGCAGAGTTTCACCTGACTACTACTGCATGGATGGCACGATTCCGCGCAGGCGGCTGGGTCAAGTGCTGCAGGCGATCGGTACGATGGAAGCGAAATACGGCTTGCGCTGCGCGAACGTGTTCCACGCGGGCGACGGCAATCTGCATCCGCTGATCATGTTCGACTGCAACGATCCGGATTCCGTGCTGCGTGCCGAACAATTCGGCTTTGAAATTCTCGAGCTCTCTATTGCTGTTGGCGGAACCGTAACGGGCGAGCACGGGGTTGGCGTCGAAAAAATCCATCAGATGTGCCGGCAATTCGACGCCGCCACTCTCGAATCTTTTTTTTCGGTCAAGCGCGCATTCGATCCGCCTGGATTGCTGAACCCCGGCAAGGCGATTCCGACGCTGGCGCGCTGCGCTGAGTACGGCAAGATGCACGTACACGGCGGGCAACTCAATTTCCCCGATCTGCCGCGATTCTGATGGCAGTGATTTCAAACGGAGTCTTGCGCTCGCTGCAGGAGCGGGTTCGTTCTGCAGTCGCTGCAGGCGCGCCGCTCGTAATCCGCGCCGGCGGCACGAAGAATTTTTACGGAAACGCAACCACCGACAGCGACGTGCTCGATCCGCGCGTGTACTGCGGAGTGAAGGACTACGAGCCTACTGAGCTAGTGATTACCGCTCGCAGCGGGACCGCGTTGGCAGAAGTCGAGGCTACGCTGACGCAGCACAATCAGATGCTCGCATTTGAGCCGCCACACTTTGGCGCTTCGGCAACGCTCGGCGGCGCCATCGCCAGCGGTCTCGCCGGACCGCGGCGTATGGCAGCCGGCTCGATACGCGACTTTGTGCTCGGCGCCACGTTGCTCGATGGCCGCGCCAATGTGCTGACCTTTGGGGGCAACGTGATGAAAAACGTGGCCGGCTACGACGTTTCGCGCGCGCTTGGCGGCTCGCTTGGCACGCTCGGCCTGATGCTGGATATTTCGCTGAAAGTCATGCCACGTCCGGCGATGGAGCAGACGCTGCGCTTCGAATTGCCAGAAGGCGACGCGATCAGACGCACCAATGAATGGGCCGGGCAGCCGTGGCCCATCTCCGCGACGGCGTGGTGTAACGGTGAGCTGTCAGTGCGATTGTCCGGAGCCACTGCCGGAGTGCGCGCCGCGCGGGCAAAGCTAGGCGGTGACGTAGCGCAAGACGCTGAGTCGTTTTGGATGGCACTGCGCGAGCAGACGCACAGCTTCTTTGACGGCGCTGAACACACAACGCTGTGGCGGCTGTCGGTGCCACCGATCACGATGCCATTGAATCTCGGGGCGACGCTGCTCGAATGGCGCGGGGCGCAGCGCTGGATCTGGTCAGCCACCCCTGAGTCCGAAGTTCGAGCAAAAATTCACGGGCTCGGGGGTCACGCCACCGCGTTTCGCCGTCATCGCGGCAACGACGTTTTCCATCCGTTAGCGTCGGCGCTTTCGCAAATACACCTGCGTTTGAAAAAAGAATTCGACCCGGCCGGCATCTTCAATCCGGGCCGCATGTATCCCAATTTCTGATGCAGACCGCGCTTGCCGATTTCATCAAGGACACGCCTGAAGGCAAAGAGGCGGATTCAATTCTGCGTAAGTGCGTGCATTGCGGCTTCTGCACTGCGACGTGTCCGACGTATCAATTGCTCGGCGACGAGCTCGATGGGCCGCGCGGCCGCATTTATCTGATCAAGCAGGTGCTCGAAGGCCACGAGGTTACCGGCAACACGCAGCTGCATCTGGACCGTTGCCTGACGTGCCGTAATTGCGAGACGACGTGTCCGTCGGGCGTGAAATATGGCCGCCTCGTCGATATCGGCCGCAAAATCGTTGACGACCACGTGCCACGCCGCCCGGGCGATCGACTGGCCCGCATCGCGCTGAAAGAAGGAGTTACCAGTCCGCTGTTCGCGCCGGCGATGCGGGTCGGGAAAGTGATGCGGCCATTGCTGCCGCGGTCGTTGCAAAACAAAGTTCCACGCCGCCAGGAAGCGGGACGATGGCCCGCGAGCTCGCATCAACGCAAAGTGCTCCTGTTGGAAGGCTGTGTGCAACCTTCGATGGCGCCGAACATCAATCCAGCAACGGCGCGCGTGCTCGACGCACTCGGCATCGAAACGTTACGCCCCGCGGCAGCCGGCTGCTGTGGGGCCTTGCGTTATCACCTGAACGATCACGACGGGGGTCTTGCAGACGCGCGGCGAAATATCGATGCATGGTGGCCGTACGTAGAAAACGCGGAGAAAGAAGGACTCGCTGCGATCGTGATGAACGCCAGCGGCTGCGGCGTGCAGGTCAAGGAATACGGTTACCTGCTTGGACGTGATTCGAAATATGCGAATAAGGCACGGCGCATCAGCGAAATGACAAGAGACCTCGCAGAATTTCTGCCTTCTTTCGCTGCCAAGTTGCAAACCAAAATCGGCACGCGGTTAAATGACAAAGTCGTATTTCATCCGCCATGCACGCTCCAACACGGACAGCAGATTCACGGCGCGGTCGAGAAACTGCTGGCGTCGCTCGGGGCGACCGTCAAGCCCTTTGCCGAAACCCACATGTGCTGCGGATCAGCCGGCACCTACTCCGTTTTGCAGCCAGAGCTTGCTTATCAACTGCGCGACCGCAAGCTGGCCCATCTTGAAGCGGCCCGTCCCGATGTCATTCTGTCGGCCAACATTGGATGCATCTCTCATCTCGCGAGCGGAACCAAAACGCACGTGATGCATTGGATTGAATGGCTCGACGAGCGGCTGCGGGCTACTTGAGCATGCTTCTTAACATCCACGCCGTCTTTTCGTGGATCTGAAGCCTCTGGGTCAACAGGTCGGTCGTCGATTCATCGCCACCCTTATCGGCCGCCGGCAACACATCACGCGCGGTGCGGGCGACCGCTTCGTGCCCTTTTGTCAGCAGCCGCACCATTTCCATCGCTTCGGGCACTCCTTCGGTCTCATCGATCGACGTGAGCTTCGCGAACTGCGTGTTGGTGCCCGGCGCCGGATAACCAAGTGACCGAATGCGCTCGGCGATGTCGTCCAGCGCATTCCACAACTCGGTGTATTGCTCCATGAACATCAGGTGCAGCGTGTTGAACATCGGACCTTCGACGTTCCAGTGAAAGCTATGCGTCTTCAGATATAGACCGTATGTGTCGGCGAGCACACGGGAAAGTCCTACCGCGATTTTTTCGCGATCTTTGTCCGGAATGCCAATGTCGATAAAGGGTGCGCCGTTGGCACGTGCATCCATCTTGTTCTTGCGAGCCATCTGATCCTCCTAATTGCTTATGTAGTCCCGAATGTTATTGACGCAGCGTCGTCGACGCCAATCGACAAAACCAAACGTCGCAATAGCCGCTCTCACTCACCAGGTTTCAGTGCGTGCGTCGGGCAGCCGGGTTACACCATTCAAGGCGCACTTCAGCACTGCCTGCCGCAGGGCCTCGATCGCCGCCGCGCGCGTAAATGACTTGCGCCACGCTAATACGACGCGACGATCCGGAGCCGCTGGCTTAAATGGGATGTACGCCAACAGCGAATCGCGCGGCGGTTTGTCCGGAATTGAGGTCATCGGCAACACGGTCACTCCCAGTCCGGACCCCACCATGTGCCGGATCGTTTCCAGCGACGATCCTTCGAAAGTCTTCTGAATCCCTTCGGCTGAAGACGAGAAACGCGACAACTCCGGACACACTTCGAGTATCTGGTCGCGAAAGCAGTGGCCAGTCCCGAGCAGCAGCATGGTTTCCTTCTTCAAGTCTTCGCTCGGAATCGCCTTGCGCTTGGACCACGGATGCAGGCGCGGAACGGCAACGACAAACGGCTCGTCGTACACCGGCTGCAACACGAGGCCGGCTTCGGGCAGCGGCAGCGCCATGATGGCGACGTCGATCTCGCCGTTTTTCAGCAGGTCAACCAGCTTGACGGTGAAGTTTTCAGTCAGCAGCAACGGCATCTGCGGCGCGTCTTTCAACAACTGCCGCACCAAAGCAGGCAACAGGTATGGCCCGATCGTGTAAATGACGCCGAGTCGCAGCGGACCTGACAACGGGTCCTTTCCCTGCCGCGCGATCTCCTTGATGCGCCCCGCTTCGTCGAGCGTGCGCTGCGCCTGGCCGACGATGCGCTCACCCGCCGGCGTCATCGTCACATCGTTGGTACGGCGCTCAAATATTTGCGTTCCCAGCTCTTCCTCGAGTTTTTTGATCGCCACCGAAAGTGTCGGCTGGCTGACGAAGCAGGCATCCGCAGCGCGGCCAAAGTGGCGCTCGCGAGCGACGGCAACGACGTAGCGGAGCTCGGTCAGTGTCATGCCGTCAGCTCACGCAGTGAGAAATTCGTGCGAGGCTGCGTACCAGCGTTTGACGTGTTGTTCCGCCATTGCAGGATTGTCTGCCATCAACTCGGTCGCAGCGGCACGCGCATGCTCGACCAGCTGCGCATCGCGCTGCAGGTCAGCAAAGCGCAGCAGCGGCATTCCGGATTGCCGGGCACCGAGGAACTCGCCAGGCCCACGCATCGTCAAGTCCCGGCGCGCGATCTCGAACCCGTCGTTGGTCTCGTAGATGACTTTCAACCGCTCGCGAGCCGGCTCGGACAGTGGCTCATCGAATAGAAGTATGCAAAAACTTTGATCGCCACCGCGGCCGACCCGGCCGCGCAGCTGGTGCAGCTGAGCGAGGCCGAAGCGCTCGGCGTGCTCAATCACCATTAGCGTCGCGTTCGGCACGTCGACGCCAACTTCAATGACCGTCGTGGCGACCAGCACGTCAAGCTCATGCCGCTCGAAGCGCTGCATGACTTCGGTTTTCGTCGCCGGCGGCAGCTGTCCGTGCAGCAGGCCGATGCGCAGATCAGGCAGCATCTGCGTGATGCGCTCGAACGTTTCGGTGGCCGCAGCAACCTCGATCACCTCGCTCGACTCGATCAGCGGGCATACCCAATAGGACTGGCGGCCTGCGGCCACGTCGGCCCGAATCCGCTGCATCACTTCTTCGCGCCGGTGCGTCGAGATCAGCTTGGTCACCACGGGGCGGCGGCCGGGCGGCGGCTCATCGATGACCGAGACGTCGAGATCGGCCAGATAGCTCATTGCCAACGTACGGGGAATCGGAGTTGCAGAGAGCATCAGCAGATGCGGCGCATGGCCGTCCGCGCCGCCGCGCAACGCCACTCGCTGCGCGACGCCAAAGCGGTGCTGTTCGTCGACGATGGCCAAGCCGAGCCGCGTAAACGCAACCGCTTCCTGAATCAATGCGTGAGTTCCGACAATCAGTTGAGCTTGTCCGCTCGAGATCGATTCGTGAGCGGCGCGTTTGGCGCCGGGTGTCAAGCGTCCGGTCAGCCATTCCGTCCGCACTCCGATCGGCACCAGCCATTCGGCGATTTTGCGGAAATGCTGCTCAGCCAGAATTTCGGTCGGCGCCATCAGCGCTGCCTGAAAACCGCTTTCAATGGCGCGCGCGGCCGCCAACGCCGCGATCACCGTCTTGCCGCTGCCGACATCACCCTGCAACAAACGATGCATTGGATGCGCGCGCGCGAGATCGCGCTCGATCTCGCTCCACACTTTTAACTGGGCACCGGTCAAGCTGAATGGCAGTTGTGCGCGCAATTGCCCGCTGATCGTGCCCCCGGTTGTATCGACCTTCGCCAGCGCATGCGCGCGGCGGTCGGCGCGCGCCTCGCGCGCTGCACGCAGTGCAAGCTGCTGCGCCAGCAACTCGTCGAACATCAGGCGACGCCACGCGGG
Source organism: Burkholderiaceae bacterium (assembly GCA_035537135.1). Classification (GTDB taxonomy): domain Bacteria; phylum Pseudomonadota; class Gammaproteobacteria; order Burkholderiales; family Burkholderiaceae_F; genus JACCZX01. The sequence goes on from DATLMT010000303.1 coordinate 8,586, forward strand.
GTCGGTGCGCTGTTGAAGTGCAAGCGCATCAGCATCGGGGGGCGGTCGATGCAGGCGCTCGATCGAATCCTTCAGCCCGTCGAGCTGATGACGCACACGCAGCGCGGCCGGCAGCACGTCATCGATATCAACATCGCGCAGCGCGCGGCTGATTCGCTTCCGCAGCCACGATTGCGGCACGCCTTCAGGCGACGGATATACGGGTGTCAGCGCCTTCGATAGGGGATCAGCCGAGTCGCACGGACGAACCCTCGGATGAATCATTTCATCGCCTGCCAATCCGCCGCGCACCAGGCCGAAGATGCGAAGTCGCCGGCCGACTGCCATCTGCTTGATCTGCGACGAATAGAAGTTGAGGAAGCGCAGCATCAGCTGGCCCGACTGGTCGCGCACGGTCACACGCAATTGCCGCTTGCCGCGAAAAACGACGTCGCACGAGAGCACTTCGGCTTCGACTTGCGATTCATTGCCGGCCAATAACTCCGCAATCGGCGTA
>DATLMT010000304.1:0-2087 GCA_035537135.1 Burkholderiaceae bacterium
TGATCGCGATACGAATTAAGCGCCCCTGATCCTGCCGCGGCGCCGCAGGCGCCCTCGGGGTATCAAGAAAACTTGGGAGCGGCCCGGCGTTTTCTTGTGAGCCGCTTGACTTACGAACGTTCGTCGAGCCTGTACTCGACATAGGTCTTGTCGCGCAACTGCCGCATCCAGTCCTGATATGCCTCGTCGGCTTTGCGATCGCGCAATGCCTGCCGCGCCTGCAGCCGCGCGCGATCCGACGATGCCTGCTCAGTACGACGCTCGAGCACCTGAATCAAGTGCCAGCCGAATGGGGACTGAATCGGAGCGCTGACTTCGTTCAGCTTCAGCGCGTTCATCGTTCTTTCAAACTCGGGCACCGTATCGCCGGGATACAGCCAGCCGAGATCGCCTCCGCGGCTGCCGCTCGGATCGAGCGAATGCAAGCGAGCGAGCGTGCCGAACTCGATCTGCCCGGCTTCTATGCGCTGCTTCATCTCGTCGAGCCTGCGCTTGACTTCGGGCTCCGGCGTCAAATCAGAAACGCGGAGCAAAATGTGGCGCGCGTGCGTTTGCTGCACGGGCCCGGCGTTAGGTCCCCCCGCTAGCTTGCTGTCGACACCGCTGCGGCGACCGAGAACCTTGAGAATGTGAAAGCCGTTCGGGCTGCGAAACACCGGAGTGATGTCGCCCGGTTTTAGTCCCTTGATGGCATCGATGAACAGGGTTGGCAAACGGTCAGAGTTGCGCCAGCCGAGCTCTCCGCCTTGCAGCGCTTCAGGTGCGTTCGAAAAACTCGCCGCGACGCGCGCGAAATCAGCACCCCCCTTTAGCTGCGCAATCAGCTCGTCGGCGCGTGTGCGGGTGGCATCGATACGATCGCTTGCCGAATTTTCCGGCACGCGCAGCAGAATCTGCGCGATGTTGATCTCTTCAGAATCTGCGGCAACCCCTGACTGCTCTGCGATAAAGTTTTCGAGCTCGCTGTCGGAGATCTGAACGCGCGAATCGACTTCGCGCTCGCGCAGGCGATTTAAAATGATGTCTTGCCGGATATCGTCGCGGAACTGATTGAACGACACGCCGTCGGCTTCGAGTCGCTGCCGCAGGGTTTGCACCGACAGGCCGTTGGACTCCGCGATCCGGGCGAGCGTTGCATTGACGGTTGCGTCATCGACACGCACTCCCGTTTCGCGTGCAAGCTGCAATTGTGCGCGATCGACGATCATGCGCTCTAGCACCTGGCGCTCAAGAACCTCGGCCGAAGGCGGCTGAATCTTTTGGCGCCGCAATTGCACTTCGGCAACGCGTGCGCGTGCGCGCAACTCGTTGGCGGTGACGACCTCGTCGTTGACGACGGCGACGATGCGATCAATAGCGCGCGGGGCGGAGGCGGCAGCAGGTCGAGGCGTCGCCGCGGCGGCGGCAGCGGACGCCGGCCCGGCGGGCTGCACCGCCTGTCCCTGCGCAAGACTTGCACTTGCCGCGGTCAGCGACACCGCGAAAAATATGAATTTATTTGATGCAATAGACAACATTGAATTTACTCATGCATTTACGCGCTCAATGACTCGCGCATTTAGGCGCTCAGTTACTCGCTCAGTCACTCGTAGTAATCAAAACGCCCCGGCGTACGAGGGACCGGGTTCAACAACTGGTAACCGGGAATATTACGCTGTAGAAGGTTGGCAGCACTGGATCCGACACTCGTCAAACCGTTCAGTTCCAGCTGCAGGTAGAAGTTCGTGGTGGTCGTCAATGCGGTCGTGGCGAAACTCTGCACCACGAACCGCAGTAGCCAGCAATCCTGCTGATACTCGAGCCCCGCGACCGTATCGATTAGACGTCGATCCTGCAGCGAATAATTGAAGCGCCCGACCGCGTACCAGTTGTTCGACAGGGGCCACTGGCCCGAGAGATCGATCTGGCTGATGCCACTGTCTTGGCTTCCCAAGCTTTTCGCCTGGTAGCGGTAGTACGCGCTCAATACCGAAGCGCGGCGCGGCTGCCAACGCGTGCCAGCGGTGACGCGGGCGAACTCGCCTCGCTCAGCGGCGTATTGCGCGGCTAAATCAATCGCCCACGATCTGCCGAGTTGCGCGGTCAAC
>DATLMT010000305.1:0-2028 GCA_035537135.1 Burkholderiaceae bacterium
GAGTCAGCGGCGAACTGTATGACGGACGTTGGTGGAACGCGGGTACTCCTGAAGATCTGGCACGGCTCGATGCGGATCTGAGTCGCTCGAACTTGATTGGTACAAGCGAGGCGTGCCCGTGACGGCTTCGTCGCGCGAGCCGCCGCGGAATGCGATCGCGATTCTGGGCGGCGGGCCGGTCGGCCTTGCACTAGCGCTGCTGCTGGCGAAACGACGCGTGCCGAGTGTCGTGTTCGATGCGCGTAGCGTCGAGCAGGCCGCCACCGATCGACGTTTGCTGGCGCTGTCGCTGGGCTCGCTGCAGACGCTCGGCGGGCTCGCAGAGTTACCACGCGATGCGCAAGCTCCGATTCGGACTGTCATTATTTCGTCGGTTGGGCAATTCGGCCGTGCGGTCATTGGCGAACGCGACTTCGGCGCTGAAATACTCGGCGCGACGATGCGCTATGGCGATTTGATTACTGCGCTCTCGGTCGCCGCCGAAGCGGAAGAATTGATTTCGGTCCGTCGGCCGCTGAAGGTCGTGGATGTGCGGCAGTCGCCGTCACTGGTGCGGATCGAATTGGAAGGCGCTGCGACGTTTACTTCGCCGCTGGCGCTCAGCGCCGAGGGCTTGGGTACTGAGCCGACACCGGCTGCGTATTCTGCGTTGATCGCTGATCTTGATGTGACCGGTCTTGAAACCGGCAGTGCGTGCGAGCGGTTTACGCGCGACGGTCCGTTGGCGCTGCTGCCGCTGCCTGCGCGTGGAGCATCAGGCGCGCAAAAAATGGCGCTGGTCTGGTGTATGTCGGACGCGCAGGCCGACCGACGCAGCGCGCTCAACGATGGTGAGTTCCTTGCGGAGCTGCGCAGCCAGCTTGGAGAGCGCCATCTGCGCGTCACAGGCTCGCAGTTTCGTAATCGCTTCCCGCTGCACGAACGCGCGCGCGACCGTCTGGTCGAGCATCGGGTCGCTTATTTGGGCAACGCGGCGCAGACGCTGCATCCGGTGGCGGGTCAGGGCTTGAACCTGGGCCTGCGCGATGGCGCGGTTTTGGCTGAACTGATAGGCGCCGCCTTCGCGTCGGACCATGATCCGGTTTCCGCGCTGGACTCTTACGCACAATCGCGACGCGCCGATCGCGCAGCTGTTGTGGCGTTGACTCGGACGGCGCCCGCATTCTTCGCGACACGCTTTGCGCCTATAGCACTGGCCAGATCAATCGGGCTTACCGCGTTGACGGTTGTGCCGAATTTGCGACGTGAGTTCGCACGGCTGCTGATGTTCGGCGTACGCTTTTGACGCCAATACCAAGTGCAAAAGCGCTTGCGCTTATTCTGCTCATACGACTTGGTTAACATTCCTGCTAGCCCGACCGGCACGTTCCTCCTTAACTTTCGACCGCAATGAATATTGGCCCGTACGAGCTGCCTAATAACGTTTTCGTTGCACCAATGGCAGGCGTCACGGATCGACCGTTTCGGCGGCTCTGCAAGTCTTTGGGCGCGGGCCACGCGGTGTCCGAAATGGCGGCATCGAATCCACGCTTATGGGCGAGCGAGAAGACTGCGCGGCGCCTGAATCACGACGGCGAGCGAGCACCGGTCGCAGTGCAGCTCGCCGGTGCCGACGCGCAGATGCTGGCAGAAGCGGCGCGCTACAACGTTGATCGCGGCGCGCAGATCATCGATATCAATATGGGTTGCCCCGCAAAAAAGGTGTGCAATGTTGCATGCGGCTCGGCGCTGCTGAAAGATGTGTCACAGGTGGCACGAATTCTTGCCGCGGTGGTGGCGGCGGTCGATGTGCCGGTGACGCTGAAATTTCGTACCGGGTGGGACTCATCGAATCGCAACGCGGTTGAGGTGGCGCGCCTGGCGCAGGCGAGTGGGATTGCGGCGTTGACGTTGCACGGCCGCACGCGCCAATGCGGCTTCTGCGGCAGTGCCGAGTACCGCACCATCCGCGAGGTTAAACGCGCCGTCACGATTCCGGTAATCGCCAACGGCGATATCGACACGCCTGAAAAGGCGCGCTATGTGCTG
>DATLMT010000306.1:0-18076 GCA_035537135.1 Burkholderiaceae bacterium
GCTTCTACGAACAGGGCCGCAGCAGGGTGCGGTGATCGCAAGTCTGATACGTGCAGCGGTCCGGCAGCACCATGAAATGCGTCGGCGCCACGTTCGTTGGTCTCTGCCTTGATGAAGTACGGCAGTACGTCTTGCCACGCCCATCCTGCCGCACCGTTCGCCGCCCAACCGTCGTAGTCCTCGCGCTGGCCCCGCAGATAGATCATCGCGTTCAGCGCAGACGAACCTCCGAGCCCGCGCCCGCGCGGCTGATACCCGCGCCGCCCGCCGAGTCCGGGCTGCGGAACGGTTGAAAATGCCCAGTTGCACGCATTGCGCCCAATGATCTGCAGCGCGGCGCCAGTCGGGACGCGATTAAGTATTCGGTCGTTATTGCCGCCCGCTTCGATCAGGGCCACGCTGACCGCCGGATCTTCCGACAGGCGCGCCGCGAGCACGCACCCGGCCGAGCCGCCGCCGACGATGACGTAGTCAAACTCCATGAATGCGCTCAAGTTGGCACGACAGATGCGAGCGACCAGCGCCCGCGCGGACGCGCATTCTCGCGGTTTACGGCGGATGCAACGAGCGACTGACTAGAAGTGTTCCTCGACTTGGCGGTCAACGAACTTCAGTGCAAAACTACCGGCTGATGCATCAAACCGCTGAAGCCTTCTAGAAATTCATCGACCTCGTCCGAGGTCGGTCCCTGCTGGATCAATTCCTGCACGCTTTTGCGAAACGCAGCAGCATTTTCTCCGCCCAGGAAAATCTCCTTACGTAGATGCTTATCCATGATTTCGTAGCCGCCGACTTCGCGATCGCCTGCGAGAACCGCGCCTTCGAACTCGAAGACGCAGAACTGGGGGCTGTTGTAGATCATCGTGACTGCCATTGCCGGTCCTTTCTTGCACCTATCTGCAATATCGGTACCTGGCAGCACGAATCAAGTGGGCACGCGCCGTGCGAGCCGCGCTGTAACTCAGCGATAACCCTTTATTTACGCCAGAAATCGGGCGTTAGAAGCACTAAAACCGAGAACAGCTCGAGCCGGCCGATCAGCATCGCAAAAGTACACACCCAGGTCTGAAACTGGGTGAGCACGCCAAAGTTCGACGCCGGACCGACCTGTCCGAGCCCTGGCCCGGTGTTGTTGACGCAGGCGACGATCGCGGTGAATGCCGTGGTCACGTCGAGCCCGGAAAACAGCAGCAGAAACGTGAGCCAGATGATCGATGCGCCGTAGATCAGCATGAACGCGAGCACCGCGAAAATCACGTTGTTCTCGACGACCTTGTCGTCGATGCATACCGGATTGATCAACGTCGGGTGAAGTATGCGGGCCATTTCGCGCCGCGCCTGCCTTAACAGAATCAGGGCGCGCATCATCTTGATCCCGCCACCGGTCGATCCTGCACACGTTGCAAAGCCCGATATGAACAACATCAATACCGGTGCAAACACTGGCCATGCGCCGTAGTCGGTATTTGAAAAGCCGGTCGTAGTCGCTACCGACACAACATTGAACACGGAGTAGCGAAATGCAGTGGCCCAATCGAAATAGACGTTCTGGATCAACAGGAACGCTGCGATAACCAGAACCGCGGCGCCCAGCGTGAATAAATACGCGCGCGCCTCCGTACTCTTCCAGTATGCCGACAGCGATTTGCGCCGCCACGCCGTGAAATGCAGCAGAAAGCTGAACCCGGCGAGCGTCATGAACACAATTGCGATCCACTCGAGCAGCGGCGAATTCCAGTATGCGAAGCTCGCGTCGTGCGACGAAAAACCACCCAGCCCAAGAGTCGAGCACATATGCATGAACGCGTCGCTCCAGCTCATCCCGGCCGCTCCGTAGGCCAGAAAGCACGCCAACGAGAGCACGAAGTAGATTGCGTACAAGGCCTTCGCCGTATCGGCGATTCGCGGCGTGAGCTTCGTCTCCTTCAGCGGCCCTGTAGTTTCAGCCTTGAATGCCTGCGCGCCGCCGACACCGAGCAGCGGCAGGATGGCGACCACCAGCACCAGTATTCCCATGCCGCCGATCCACACCATCAAGTGGCGCCAAACATTGATCGGCAAAGGCAACTGATCGAGGCCGGATAGCACGGTGCTGCCGGTTGCCGTCAAGGCAGACATCGTCTCAAAGTACGCGTCGGTAAACGACAGCTCGGGTAACTGAATCAGCAGAGGTAACGTCGCAAAGGCCGGGAGCACAGTCCACACCAGCGTCACAAGGATGAAGCCGTCGCGTATCTGCAGCTCGCGACGAAACCGGCGAGTCGCCATCATCAGCACCAAGCCCGATCCCGCCGTCACGAGCAACGCGATGTCGAAGCCGCGCTGCGATCCATCTTCGCCAACCACCGCAAACGCAAGGGGCACGAGCAGCGTCGCCGCGAACATCATCACGACGTAGCCGAGGACATTGAAAACGGGAAGCGTGGAACGGGCGAGCGCGTACATGGCGGTTAGAAGCCGCGCGAATTATGCGCGGGGGGAGCAATCGCGGCGCATCGGTGTGTCACACCTCTGCTCCCGCCGCTTGCCGTCTCAAGTGCGCTCTGATGATCAGTTCAGAACAGGCGCTTCAGCCCGGTCAATACGCCGCTCCAACAGATCACCTTCCATACAGCACGCTAGGAAGCCATAGACCGATGCCGGGGAAAATGTACAAAAGCGCCAACGCAATTAACTGAATCCCCATGAAAGGCAGCATGCCGGCAAAGATCTGGTTCAGCGTCACGTGCTTTGGGGCAACGCCTTTTAGATAGAAAGCGGCCATCGCCACCGGCGGGGATAGGAACGCTGTCTGCAGGTTTAGCGCCACCAAGAGCCCGAAAAACAGGGGATCAATGCCGAATTGGGGCAGCAGCGGAATAAAGATCGGCATGAAGATGACGATGATTTCGGTCCATTCAAGCGGCCAGCCCAAGATGAAGATGATGAATTGTGCGAGCAGCATGAACTGCAGCGGAGTTAGCCCAAGCGACAGCACCCAACGCTCCACCAGATCCTGACCGCCAAGCAACGCGAAGGCCGCCGAGAAGATCGAGCTGCCGACAAACAGCCAGCACACCATAGCGCTTGTCTTCGCGGTCAAAAATGATGAATCCTTGACAATGACGCCAAGTTCCTTCGCCGTCCTCCACAGCGTGTCACTGCTGTCGGTCGCGGGCTTGTCCTGCGCGATCGCAACGTAGCGGTACACCGCTGCGAGGATGAAACCGCCAAAGGCTCCGACAGCCGCTGCCTCGGTAGGCGTAGACAATCCGAAAACGATCGACCCGAGAACCGCCAGGATCAGCAGAGCCAACGGGAAGAAGGAACTCAGCAACATCTTGAAGACCTCGTGACGTTGCCAGTTCCACGCCCAAGCCAGCAACACGGCGAACGCTATGCCAGCCCCGAATACTGCCCAAAGCCAGACCGGCACTGGCAGGCGTTCGGCCGCGGGTTCCGCAGCTTTTTGGGCAACTTTTGGGGCGGCCTTTTCTGCTGGCGCCGGTGCGGCAACAACTGCCTTCTTTTCCTCCGCTTCGATCGCGGGTGGCTCTTGCAAGCCACTGGCTTCTGCTGGGGGTTCCTGCAATCCGCCTATTAAACCCGAGGACTCGTCCTTGGTCTCGGAGTCGAACCCGGTACCCGCTTGAACCAGCCCGGCCGTACTATCGACCACGGCGGGTGCCGTCGCGGCTCGGTAAACAAGGGAAAGGATCACTGCGATCGCAAGTATTGGCAGGAGCGACACGAACAACTGTTTTAGCGCGATACCAGATGGAACACCTTGCTTGCCGCTCGCACCGCGCAGCAAGCCGGAAATGGCGTTCCCGCCGCGGGCTGATAGCGTTTGCGCAAAGGATGGCAACACCACGCGACGCTCAGCTTCCGCTAGTGGCGGCATCAGGTTCGGCCTTAATTTTGCAAGCAAGATCACGTAGCCAACATACAGCGCAGCCAGCATAAAACCAGGAAAGAATGCGCCGGCATAAAGCTGCACCACCGACACGCCAGCCGTTGCGCCGTAAACAATCAGCAGAACCGATGGCGGAATCAGGATGCCAAGACAACCGCCTGCCGTGATGGCACCGGCTGAAATCTTGACGTCATAACCAGCACGCAGCATCGCAGGAAAGGCGAGCAAGCCCATCAGCGTGACCACCGCTCCGACAATTCCTGTTGCGGTAGCGAAGATCGCGCACGTCACGATCGTCGCCACCGCCAGCGATCCGGGCAGGCGCGCGAGTGCTAGATGCAGGCTCTTAAACAAGCGATCGATTAAGGCAGCGCGTTCCACCAAATAACCCATAAACACAAATAACGGAACCGCGATCAGTACGTCGTTCGACATCACCGAGTACGCGCGTTGCACCATCAAGTCGAGTACTTGCCGCGTCGCCAGCTCCGGGTTCACACTCCGATACGCTAGCCACGCAAAGAAAACACCCATACCCATCAGCGTGAATGCGGTCGGAAAGCCAAGCATGATCGCTACGACGATCAGCCCTAGCATCAGCAACCCAAGAGCGGCAAGATCTGCACGGCTTAGGTGGCCGTCGACAAAGCTGGCCCAGGGCGTAAATGTCAGCACAGTCACGCCGATCACCGCCATTAGCGAGAAGCCGAACCACAGTTCCTTGCGGATCCTCATTTGGCCGACTCCTGGCGCACGACAAGTTCATCAAGTTGCGCAATGTCTTCATCTTTGACGTGCACCATGGCTTTCAGCTTGCCAACATCGACCTCCTCGACGTCCTCTTCGCGTGAGGGCCATTCGCCGTGCTGGATGCAGAGGATGCAGCGAATGATCTCAACGATGCCCTGCGCCAGCAGAAACGCGCCTGCCAGCGGAATCACCATCTTGAACGGATAGATCGGTGGTCCCTCGGCGGTGATGTTTGACGTCTCGCGGATCGCCCATGACTCTTCAGCGTAGTAATACCCAGCGTAGGTCAGCGCGAACACGCCGGGAATAAAAAACAGGATAAACAGGATCAGATCTATCGTTGCTTGCGTGCGAGGACGAAAAAACCCGTAGAGCACGTCGCCACGCACGTGTCCAGCCTTTGCCAGCGTGTACGCGCCCGCCATCATGAATAACGTGCCGTACATGATGATCATTACATCGAAAGCCCAGGCATGCGGACGATCGAGGGCGTAACGCGAAAAGACTTCCCAGGTGATCATGAAAGTAAGCGAAACGATCAGCCATGAAAACAGCTGGCCCACGAAGGTGCTGATCTTGTCGACCGTAAGAAGAAGTCTCTGCATCTATTCGCGCCCAAAAAATAAGCCATCCGGACAGTTGCCCGGATGGCCGATTACAAACGAAGTGAGCCCCTAAGCTTTCTTGGGTTCGGCCGCCTTTGCTCCGAAGAAGTGCGCAACGGACATGCGACGGCTAATGTTGGTGTCCTGGTCCCATTTGACCGCGCGCTCGGCGAAGACTCTTTGAGAATCGGCGATCTCCTTGAACAGCGCGTTCTCGGACGATTTCTTCGCAACGATGTCGCTCCACAGCTTCAGTTGCGTCTGCAGCACCGAATCCGGAGTCTTATAGAACTTGACCTTGTCCTTGGTCTGCAATTCTATGTAGTCCTTCGAATAACGATCGATCTGCTTCCAAGACATATCGGCGGATGCCGCTTCGACGGCATTGGCAATGATCGCCTTCAATTTCGGCGGCAACGCATCGTATTTCGGCTTGTTAAATGTGATCTCGAAAGTCTCCGCGCTCTGGTGATAGCTCTGCAGCATGCACACCTTCGACACGTCGGGAAAGCCTAACAGGCGGTCGGACGTCGCGTTATTAAACTCGGCGCCGTCCAACAGTCCGCGATCGAGCGCCGGCACAATCTCCCCGCCGGGAAGCGCATTCACCGCCGCACCCATTGCCGTGAATAGATCGATTGCGAGCCCGTTGGTGCGGAACTTGAGGCCTTTGAAATCTTCGGCCTTGGTGACCGGCTTCTTGAACCATCCAAGTGGCTGTGTCGCCATTGGGCCGTACAGGAACGACACGACGTTTCCGCCGATCGATGAGTAGAGCTTCGTCAGCAGCTCTTGGCCACCACCATACTTATGCCAGGCGAGCAGCATGTTGGCATCCATACCGAATGCGGGGCCGGAATTCCAAAGCGCCAACGCATTCTGCTTGCCGTAGTTGTAACCCAAGACGCCGTGTCCGCCGTCTAATGTGCCCTTGGACACAGCGTCGAGCAGCCCGAAGGCCGGCACCACAGCGCCGGCCGGCAGCACTTCGATCTTCAGATCGCCGCCGGTCATGTCGTTCACCTTCTTGGCGTAATCCTGCGCGTACTCGTGAAAAATGTCTTTCGACGGCCATGTGCTCTGCCAGCGCATCGAAATCGGCCCCTGCGCCTTTGCGATCATTGGGAAGCCCAGCGCCACCGCACCTGCGCCCGCGGCGCCCGACAGAAACTTGCGGCGCTTGCTCACGCTAGGCGCGCAACTTTCGGGCGCGTCGATCTTCTGCTGTTCATTCTTCTTTACGAAATTCATCAAAGTCTCCTTGCTTCCAAACGATCGTTATCGAAATTCACTCGACTCACAGGCACGATGCCATTTTGGCGAGCGGCAACTGCATGAGTCGCAAAACAATGCCGCAGCCGCTCATTCTATTGAAAGCGGTGCCCAGTGTGAGGAACCCGTGACCAACTTCGCGTAAGTCCCAACGCCGGGCCTTCCCGCACTGCAGCAACTAGCTGAAGAAGCCGAGTCCGACAGTAAACATCTTCTCGACACGCGCGATCACGCGCTTATTCTCGACAAAGATGATCAAATGGTCCTCGGGCTGGATCGCCACATCGTGGTGTGCCATTAACACTTGAGCCTGGTCCCCATGACCACGCACGATCGCGCCGATGATTGCGCCGCGTGGCATCTCGATCTGCTCGATGGTCTTGCCGATCACGCGCGAGCTGCGCGCGTCACCGTGCACGATCAGCTCGAGCGCTTCGGCAGCGGCTCGGCGCAGCGTATGTGCGACCACCACATCGCCGCGACGTGCAAAGCGGAGTAGTGCCGACATCGTGATGTAGGACGGCGAAATCGCAATATCGATCTGGCCACCCTGCATCAGGTCGCCGTAGCTCTTGCGATTGATCAGCGAGATGACGCGGCGCGCTCCAAGCCGCTTGGCCAGCAGCGAGCTCATGATGTTGTTCTCGTCGTCGTTGGTCAGGGCGACGAATAAATCAACGTCGGCTACACCTTCCTGCATCAGCAATTCTTCGTCGGTGCTGTCACCTAACAGCACCAGCACATCGGGCGGCGTCTGCTGTGCAAGAAACTCGGCACGCCGCTTGTTGGTCTCGATGATCTTTACATTGCAACGCTGCGCGACGTCGAGCCCTTCGCCGGTGGAGAGCGCGCGGGCGAAGCGCAGTCCGATGTTTCCACCGCCCGCAATGATGACGGTGCGCACGGGTTTGTCCATGCGCCGCAGCTCGTTCATCACCGCGCGCACGTCCCGCGTCGCCGCCAGAAAAAACACTTCGTCGCCCGGCTGAATCATGGTGTCGCCGTCGACCCGCACGCTGGCATCGTCGCGAAACAAAGCGACGATGCGCGTATCGACCTTCGGGATATGCCGCCGCAGCTCCTTGATCGGCTGCGTGACCAGCGGGCCGCCAGCAAAAGCGCGCACGGCCATGAGCGTTGCGCGTCCATCGGCGAATTCGAGCACCTGCAATGCTTCCGGGAAATCGACCAGCTTCAGAAGGTAATCCGTGACCGTCTGCTCGGGAAAAATAACTTCCGTTGCACGGAAGCCGCCGTCGCCCATCAGGTTCGGATGCTGCTGTAGCTCGGTGTTACGCACGCGCGCGATGCGCGTTGGAATGTTGTACAAGTCGGCAGCGATCTTGCACGCCACTAAATTAGACTCATCGGACGCCGTCACTGCGATCAGCATGTCGGCATCTGCCCCGCCGCCCGCCTGCAACGTCGACGGAAGCGCGGCGTTGCCGACCAAGCCGCGTAGATCAAACCGGTTCTGCAATTCGGCCACGCGAGCCCCGTCCGTGTCCACCACCGTAATGTCGTTGGCTTCCGAAACCAACGCTTCAGCCACCGAAGTGCCGACCCTGCCGGCGCCGACGATGATGATCTTCATGAAACCACGGGCGAACTAGCTAGAAGTCCGCTTTCAGTCGTCGTACTCGTGCGTGCTTCGTTGCGAGTAAACCGGAGGTTCGCTGCGCGCGGCCGGCATCTCATGCGCGCTTGATACCTCATCCGCTGTGCGATCGTTGCGGCGTGAACCGCGCGACAACTCGATACCGAGCTGTTTCAGCTTGCGATACAGATGCGTGCGCTCTAGACCGGCGCGATCGGCCACGCGCGTCATGCTGTAGCTCTCGCGCGCCAGGTGATACTCGAAGTACACACGCTCGAACTGGTCGCGCGCGTCGCGCAGCGGCTGGTCGAGCGCAACGCCGTTGTGCTCATTGTTCGGCGTGAGCTCGGCATGCTTGACAACGCTGTCCACATCGCCGGTGGCGGCGGCCGCCGGCGCGAGCGCCGCCGTCTTCAACGGGGGCACGGCCATTCGGAGGTTGCGCATTAACCGCCCGCGCTCAAGGCCCGAGCGCACGGCAGTCAGCAGGCGCGTCATCGCTATCGGCTTCTCCAGAAATTCAAGCGCGCCGAAGCGGGTGGCTTCGACGGCAGTGTCGATCGTTGCGTGGCCCGACATCATGATCACCGGCATTGTTAATTGTCCGGTGGATGCCCATTCCTTCAACAACGTCACGCCGTCAGTGTCCGGCATCCAAATATCGAGTAGCACGAGGTCGAGCTCTTCGCGGCTACGCGCCGCCCGCGCCGCGGCGGCGTTTTCCGCCGTCACCACCACATGACCCTCGTCCGCCAATATTTCCGACAGCAGCTCGCGAATACCAATTTCGTCGTCGACGACGAGAACGTTAGCCATAAACGATCAACAAGCTCTTCTGCAAAAGATGCCAGCTTACGCCGCGCACGCAGCTATCGAAAAGCGCTGCTTACGCTGCGTGCAGCGTATGTACCGCGGTCACTTCGGCAAGCCGCCGAAATACGATCGTAACGATCGCGCCGCCAGTATGCGCCGTACCGCGATTGACAACCTCGATCCGCGCGCCGTGCTCGTCCACGATTTTTTTTACCATCGCCAGCCCGAGACCGGTGCCGCTCGACTTGCTCGTGACATAAGGTTCGAACGCACGCCGAAGTATATTCGCCGGAAATCCAGGCCCATTGTCTTCGACCGCCAATCGCACTGCGCGCGCCCTGGTATTTGCTTCTTCGATCTCGACCAGCTCGGTGCGAACGTTAATGCGCGCGTCGGTCCTTCCCGCCAGCGCGTCCTGCGAATTGACCAGCAGGTTGTGAATTACCTGCCGCAACTGAGTCGCGTCGCCTTCGATCAGCGGCAGGCCCGGCCGCAGCGAAAGCTGGATCGTGCCGGCACCAGCTTCGGCTCCATAGAGCGCTGCTACTTCCTCAACCAGCGTGTTTAATGCGAGCGGAGAAAGGCGCGCTGGCGGCACGCGCGCGTAGTCGCGAAAATCATCGACCATGCGCTTCATTGCGGTGACCTGGTTGACGATGGTCGATGTTCCGCGCTTCAGCACGTCGGAGTCAGGCTGCGACAATTTTTCGATCAGCTTCATCTGCAGTCGTTCAGCCGCCAATTGAATCGGCGTAAGCGGATTTTTGATTTCATGCGCCAAACGGCGCGCGACCTCTCCCCAAGCAAGCGCGCGCTGCGCAGAAATTACCTGAGTAATGTCGTCGAACACAACGACGTAGCCAAGTCCGTCATCAAGCGGCAAACGTGAGCCGCGTGCAAGCAGCATCAACGGCTCGCCGGCCGCGCCTTGCCTGGTCTTGCCAACTTCCGAAGTGGAAGCAGAAGCGCGCTTGACTTCGACCTGTTGCTGCCACGAGTCTTTCGGCGATGCGCTTAGTGCATGGTCCGCGAACGCCGTCGCGAGTGCGGAGGACAGGGCGGGGTCGATTTCATTGAGCGGCCGCTCGGTGTTTTGCATCAGCGAATGGCCAAGGATGCGCGAGGCCCCGTGGTTGGCAGTGACAAGATGAAAATCCTTGTTCAGCACGACGACGCCGGCTGACAGATTCGCCAACACGCGCTCCAAATACGTCTTGGCGTTTTCGACTTCGCGCTGCTTGGTCTGCACCTGGTCACGCGCTTCGGTCAATTGCCGCGTCATGGCATTGAACGACTGCGTCAACAGATTCAGCTCATCGTTACCCGGAAACTCGCGCACCTGACGATAGTCGCCCTCGGCCACCGCCTTCGTGCCTTCGGCGACCTGCAGCAGCGGTGCGGTCATCGAACTCGCCAGCAAAACGCTCGAGGCGATCGCGGCGAAGATCGACAGCAGCAGCGTCAGCGTCAGTGTCAGCCCATAGATCGTCTGCAACCCTTTGCGCGCCAGTGACAGCTCTTGATACTCGCGATACCCGTTTTGCAGGGCTTCGGCGTTCGCCGCGATCGACGATGGAACCGGTTGGATCAACTGCAAAAAACGTGTCTCGTTGGGTAGCGCGATCGTTCCCAAGGGCGGCGCAGCCTTCGTCTCGTCGCGGACCGTTCCGAACTTCGCAGCTGGTGCAGCGGTCGACAACGACGCGGGCGGCGGTATCGGAACGACGACGCGTGCGCGCAATCCAAAGCGCGGCTCGAGAGCGCCGGCTTCACCTTCGATCGTCGCAAAAATGAGCCGCGCACGCGCCTGACGCAGTTCGCTGTTGGACGGGACTTCGGGCACCAGCTCGGACAATCGCGAGCCGCTGGTACCGATCAACTGTCCGTGGCCGCTTACCACCAACGCGTCTTGTACGCCTCCTTGCTCACGCAGCCGATTTAGCTGCGAGAGCTGTGCGGATTCGGGCAGGTCTGACAGCTCAAGCGCCCAGCTGCGCGCCTTGTTGCTGACATCGTCCTTAAGGTTGTCAAGCGCAGCCCGGCCGAGTGTCAGGCCCGAATCGAGCGCACGATCCACGCGCACATCGAACCACGATTCGATCGATCGCGACAGAAACTGCGTCGAAACCACGTAGATCAACACCCCGGGCACCACGCCCATCAGCGCAAACGCGACCGTGAACCGCATCATCATCCGTGCGCCGAACTGCTTGGCGCGCAGGCGCAATACCAGGCGGCGAACCAGCGCAAGCACCAGCACGAACAACAATGCTGCGATCACGCCGTTGATACTGAGCAGCAGAGGATAGTTGCGCTCGAAGAACGCCGTGTTGCCGCTGGCCGAAGCCAGCAGGAATAACAGCACACCGCCGACCGCAATAGCGGCAAGCAGGCCGTAGCGAAGCGCGCGCGGCAGCAGCTTCATGGGTCTATGGGCATTAACGGATCAGCTCGGCGGTGACCGGCACCTCGCGCCAATCGGATGCCAGAGTCCATTCGCGGCTGGTAATCGCGTTCACCTGAAACGGTTTAGGCAACTGCGTGACGTCGAGGCGCATCCGCACCTGCGCTTCGTATTCATCGCGCGGGGCCAGCACACTTTTATCGGCAACTCTCCAATTGCGAACGCTCTTTAAAAGCGCGAGCGCTTCATCGAGCGACTCGAACGATTGCGATAGCCCGCCGCGGGCTAGGCGATATTGGCGCGTGAGTGGACTGTACGACAACCGATAGGTCAATGTGCTCGAAACGATTTTTCGATCGAACCAATACCAGCGTTTGCGAAACAACTCGAACTCGATATTGAAATACAGAGCGATTCCTTTTTGAACCGCCTCCTCCAGCGCCTGTGGCATCTCGAATTCAAAGGTGGCGTTCAGCAACAGGGCGTCGCCTGTTTCCCGCGCCGGCTCGAGCGCAGCCGCCATTACGCCGATGCGCTCGTCGGCCAGCACTGAGGCGGGTGCTGCAAATAATGCTCCAATCGCCAGCCATAGCGGCCATGCCAGTAATGCCGCCGCAAGCTTTGGCACGATCAAGTTCATCCGCTCTTCTCAAGCAACGCGTAGAAAAAGCCGTCATGCAGCGTCGGCAGACTCGAACCCTGCCACGGGGGCACGGCTGACGGCGAAGCCGCCGACGCCGGCAGCAATTGCGACGCCGGCAATTCGCAACGGCGCGCGTCCGGGTGCCGCTCGCCAAAGCGAACGATCTGCTCGCGCCCTTCCTCTGGAAACAGCGAGCAGACGACGTAAAGCAGCCTACCACCCGCTCTCAACAGCGGCCATAAAGCGTCCAGCAATTCGGCCTGGTGCGTTGTCAATTGCGCAACATCAGCCGGACGCCTTAGCCAGGGAATGTCCGGATGCCGGCGCACGATGCCTGAGGCGGTGCATGGCGCATCGAGCAAAATTCGGTCGAACGACGGCGTGGCACTCGCTTTGATCCACGTGTCTGGATGCGTGACGTCGCCGATGACGACGTCCGCAGCCAGGTGACAGCGATCTAGGTTGGCGTTAATACGCGCGGCGCGTGCTTGATCGCTTTCGACAGCGATGAGGCCAGTCGCGCCGAGCTCGGCCAGATGCGCCGTCTTGCCGCCGGGCGCGGCGCACGCATCGAGCACGCGCATGGACGGCGTGGCGGCGAGCCACGGCGCTGCCAATTGGGCGCCGGCGTCCTGCACTGACAGGTCCCCCTCGGCAAAGCCGGGAATATCGGACACAGGGCGCGGCTGATGCATCCAAACCGCATGCGCGCCGACCTGACTCGCCTCGATGTCGCGTTCAGCGAGTCGCTTGATGGTTTCGTGCACCGTAGTTCGCATTGCGTTGATGCGCAGGATCAGCGGCGGCACCTGCTGCTGCGTCTCGGCAATCGAGGTCCAGTGGTTCGGATATTCGCGGCGCAAGCGTGCTATCCACCACGCCGGCAGGTTGTAGCGCACCGTTTCGTCGACGCGCAACTCCGTAACGAGTGCCTCGCGCCGGCGCAAGAAGTTACGCAGGACGGCATTGACGAAGCCAGATTGAGTCAAATTCGCCGGACCAAGCTGCAACTGTTGAACCGCGCGCACGGCTTGATCGACGATCGTGTGCGGCGCATGCGAGTCGCGCTGCAAGTCGGCGAGCGACACTGACAATATCGCCGCAACGTCAGATGTCGGGGCGCGTGAGACCAACCGCTCGACGATGCGCTCGCTCAACGCAAGATGCCGGATCGCGTTGTACAGAGCGTCTTGCACAGCGGGCCGCAGGTCCGGATGGTCGGCCACCGCCGTGGCCAACGCCCGGTCGAGCGAGCGGCCCGAACGAAACGACTGCCAGGCAACCGCTGCGGACTGCAGAACGTCAGCCAGCGCCGGCGACGCGCCCGTGCTCACTCCGTTGCAAGCGTGTAAGGACTGACAAAGCGATCGCCGGCCTTGACCGACGATCCGGTGAACTCGCGCGCTGCCACCCGCTTGCCATTTGCACGCTGCAGTTCAGTGAGTACCAGTTCGCCGATGCCACAGCCAACGGTTACCCCGGATGCGTCGCCCAAGCTGACGCGCCCGATGTCGGCAGAAGGCGTTAACAGTTCACCTCTGGCGTGCGCACGCCAGATCCGAACCGTCGTTCCGTTGAGCGTGCTCGACGCCACCGGAAACGGATTGAACGCGCGCACCTTGCGTTCGAGCTCTTCGGCGCTTTGCGACCAATCGAGCCACGCTTCCGATTTCGAGAGCTTCGCCGCGTATGTTCCACCTTCAGGCTGTGGCGTCGCGAGCAGGCTATCGACCCGGCGCAAAGCCTCGACGATCAACCGGGCGCCGACGGCTGCCAGCGTTGCAGTCAGCGTCACGGTGGTGTCGTCGCGCGTAATCGCAACTCTCTCGGTTGCCAGCATCGGCCCAGTGTCGAGCCCCGCGTCCATCTGCATCAGCGTAATGCCGGTTTCCGTATCGCCCGCTTCAATCGCGCGCGCTACCGGCGCGGCGCCACGCCAGCGCGGCAGCAGCGATGCATGAATGTTCAGCGCCGATAACTTCGGCTGCCAGCTACCACGCAAACCGCGCGGGATCGCGAGCACCTCCGGCGGCAGAATGAGCCCGTACGCCGCAACAACTATTACGTCAGGCTCCACTGCCTTAAGTCGCGTTTGCGCGGCGGCGGCGGAGTCTCCCTTACGCAGCGACGACGGCGTGTCAACGTCGATGCCGTGCGCAAGCGCGAGCTGCTTGACCGGACTCGCCTGCATTTTCAGACCGCGCCCGGCGGGTCGGTCCGGCTGAGTCAGCACCAAAGGTACCGTCCATCCTGCACTGGGTGCAGCGGCAACGATGGCGTTCAACGCAACCGCAGCGAAGTCAGGTGTGCCGGCAAACACGATTTTCATCAGCCGCTCCTCGTGTACGCGACCCTTCGGGTCGCACGTGCACTCGTCGCGATTAGTTAGGCGCGCTCCCTTCGGAGCAGCCGCGCGTGCGCGCGCAGCATAAAGGCAGGGGACTAGTTCCTACGATTGCCACGAATCCCCGTTCACCCCACCCGGTGCCCGTGCGACCGCAGGTGGCGTAGACGGGGAGCGGCTAGTTACATTTGACGAAAGAGATGCACATATTGACGTGCTACCGGTAACTCCCGCGACGTATCCCTCATTCTGACGTACAGCTTGCCGGTGAGGTCGCGACGCGTGGCGGCGACTGCGTTCAGATTGACGATGACCGAGCGGTGAATCTGCGCGAAATCGCCCGGATTCAACTGCTCGCCCAGCTCGGACAGCGGTACACGGATCAGCCATTCACTGAGCCCCGCGCCGTCACGTGCAAACACGCAGGTGTATTTGTCGTCGGCCTGGAAATACTGCACGTCACCGACCGGGATCTGCTGCGTGATTTCGCCGTCGGCCGCGCGCTTGCTGGCGCGGATCCAGCGTAAGTGGCGCGAGCCAGTGCCGCCCGCGAGATGCTCCGTCAGCTGCTGCAGCAGCGGCGCCAGATTGCGCGCCGGCGCGCCCGCTTTTAACTTCTCGATCGTGCGGCGTAGACGCTCGTCGGTTACCGGCTTCAGCAGATAGTCGACCGCGTCGCGCTCAAACGCATCGAGCGCGTATTGGTCGTACGCGGTGACGAACACGACCGTGGTCTGACGCAGGTTTTCAGCGACTTGCAGACCCGTAGCGCCCGGCATCCGAATGTCCAGAAACGCAATGTCGGGCGCGTGCTCGGCGATCGCGGCGGCCGCGGCCGGCCCGCTATCGGCGATCGCCGCGATTTGCAACTCAGGCCACAGCTTAGAAAGCTTGTCGCGCAGGTAGTGCGCCAGATGTGGCTCGTCGTCCGCAATGATCGCCTTCATGCTTGCTCGAAAGGAATCGTCATCCTGATTCTGGTACCGCGCGCTAACGCTTCAACGACAAGATGGCCCCGGTTGCCGTACAGCGACGCAATGCGTTCCCGCAAATTCGCAAGGCCGACGCCGCCGCCGGCGTTTGTCGCAAAGCCGAGTCCGTCGTCTTCAACGTCGAGCTGCAGCGCTCCGCCGTCTAAGCGCGCCGTCAGATGCACATGGCCGCCTTCGAGTTTGGGCTCGAGCCCGTGCTTGACCGAATTCTCGATGAGCGGCTGCAACGACAGGGGCGGAACATGAGCGCTCGTTAGTTCGGACGGCACGTCGATCGTGTACGAAAGCCGCGGGCCCATACGGATCCGCAAGATGTCGAGATACGCCGCAATCAGCGCGGTTTCCTGCCCGAGCGTGGTGCGCTCGCTGCGGCTCGCCGCTAGCGACGCGCGCAGCAGATCGATCAAACGCTCGAGCATCAGCCGGGCATTATGCGGAGCGGTGTCGATCAAACTGACGACGTTGGCGAGCGTGTTGAACAAGAAGTGCGGCTCGATCTGCGCCTGCAAAGAACGCAGTTGTGCATCGAGCGCCTGCCGCTGGAGCTCGACAACTCTGGCTCGCTCGCGCGCGCTGTCGGCTTCGGCGCGAGCAAGCCGATTTCTACCGCTCAAATAGCGGTACCAGAAAGTGGAGAAAATAATCGACACGGCGACAATCGCGATGACGACGCGCGGCGCGCCCTGCACGATCCGGCCGACGTCGACGCCGAGCAGACTCAGACCAATCCAGTAACCGATCAAACAGCCGATGATCGGAATCCCGGCAAAGAACAACAGGCGGCTGCGCGTCGAGAACGCACGGATGCGCTCGTGCCCCAGCACGAAGCCGCCAGCGTCGAACAGCAGGTGGATCGTCAGGCCAATCGACTGCGCGATCACAAAGTTCCATCCCAGCAGCCGCAACGGATCTGCTCGGCCCGAGAATCCCCAGGCGACCAGCGTCAGCACCGCTGCAATGGCGGTGTTAAACAGGATGGTCCAGAGAAACTGCAGCGAGCTAGGGCCCGCTGGTCGACCCGAAAACGCCCACCAGCTCTGCCACGACCGGCGTACGACTGCAATATTGAACATGATCAGCCCCAAGCAGGGGCTGCAATGTAGCTGCTGCCGGCGAATGCGCGCCCTCAAATACGACAGAGCCGCGCGAACGCGGCGCCAATCGACCGGCACCGGCGTCAGTCTTTGTGCAGTTACGCCGCTTTGGTTTTGCGCTTCCTTAGTCGAGTCTTGATTCGGTCTTGCTTAAGCGGCGACAAATACTCGACAAAGACTTTCCCGAGCAAATGATCCATCTCGTGCTGAACGCATACGGCCAGCAGCCCTTCGCACTCGAGCTCAAACGGCGCGCCTTCGACGTTCTGCGCGCGCACCCGCACTCTGGCCGGCCGTGTGACGGCGTCATAGACACCAGGGACCGATAAGCAGCCCTCTTCGCACTCGATCTGCTCGTCCGACGCCCATGCGATCTCCGGATTGACCAGCACCTGCAGTTGATCCTTCGTTTCCGACACATCGACCACGAGCAGCCGCTCGTGCACATCGACCTGAGTGGCTGCCAGCCCGACGCCCGGCGCGGCATACATCGTCTGCGCCAGGTCGCCGGCAAATTGACGTAACCGTTCGTCGAAGCGAGTCACCGGTCGCGCGACCGTTCGCAGGCGCGGATCCGGGTACTCAATGATGTGCAGCAGTGCCAATGAACTCTCCACAAGAAGCTTCTCGCCGAAGCCAACGGGCAACCTTCAATCTGCCCCGGTTCAATCCGTCATAAATGCCCGGAGTTCGTGTGCTTTTCAAGCACCCGATGCGGGCAGGGTGAGCCAAACTTGCGCGCCAGGACGCGTCGGTTACGACCAATGGCATCGCGCTTAGTCGGGATCGAAGTCCTAGAGCATCCGTTGCTATATCAATGCATTACGGTCAAACTTTGCAGCCCATTATTAGATATCGGCGCGCCTGCAGAAAGTTCAAGCCCACGCCCAAAGGGGGCGACGCCGGCTTTCGTTTTAGTTCCACAGTTTGATCCATAAGCGTGACCAGGAGTTTTCATGACCCACATTAAGTTTGGCGCGAAGTTAACCGGCCTGTCCGCGGTTTTCGCATTGTCGCTGCTTGGCGGCGCCGCGCTTGCGCAGGATTCGACGCCCGCGTCGCGCTTGCCGGTCACGCCCAAGCAGCGCGTTACCGCCGATCAGGTCGCGCAGTCCGGCGTGCCGCTATCGGCCCTCGCACCCAACGCGCCCGAACGCTACACGGTGAAGAGCGGCGACACGCTGTGGGATTTGTCGGGCATGTACCTGACCAGCCCGTGGCGCTGGCCCGAACTGTGGGGCATGAACAAGACGCAAATTAAGAACCCTCACCTGATCTATCCGGGCCAGACGCTGGTGCTGGTCAAGGACGGCGGCCGCGCGCGCCTGCAGCTGGCTGAAGGCGAGCCCGGTGTTGGCCGCCTAGAGCCGCGCATTCGCGATGTCGGCAGCGAACGCACCGCGATCGCTGCGATTCCGAACAACCTGATCGCGCCGTTTTTGTCCCAACCTTTGGTGCTCGACGCCAATGGCCTGGCCGAGACGCCGCGCATCGTAGCGACGCAGGAGGGCCGCGTGTTCGTCGGCCGCGGTGACGACGCCTATGCACGCGGCATCGAAGATGATTCAATCATTAATTACAACGTGTTTCGCCCGCTGCGTCCGTTGTATGACCCCGACGACAAACGGCGTAAGAAGCCGATTGCTTACGAAGCGTTTTACCTTGGC
>DATLMT010000307.1:0-2043 GCA_035537135.1 Burkholderiaceae bacterium
CACGCATGCCACACGTGCGGCATGCGGTCGGTGAATTTTTTGGTCAGGCGCCGCTGACCAACATCGACCCGGACAAAGTGGTTGCACTGGGCGCCGCAATTCAAGCGAACCTGCTCGCCGGGAACCGCGCAAGTGGGGACGATTGGCTGCTGCTTGACGTGATCCCGCTGTCGCTTGGATTGGAAACGATGGGCGGTCTGGTCGAAAAGATCATTGAGCGCAACTCGACGATTCCCGTTGCGCGTGCGCAGGAGTTCACGACGTTTAAGGACGGGCAAACCGCAATTGCGATTCACGTTGTACAGGGCGAGCGCGAGCTGGTCGCAGACTGCCGGTCGCTGGCGCGCTTCGAGTTGCGCGGAATTCCTCCGATGCCGGCAGGAGCAGCACGAGTGCGCGTCACGTTTCAGGTCGACGCCGACGGGTTGCTTGACGTCAACGCGCTCGAAGTCGGGAGCGGAGTGCAGGCGTCGATCGTCGTCAAGCCGTCATACGGTCTCGGCGACGAGGACATCACGCGCATGCTGCAGGAATCGTTCGGCTCGGTGGATGACGATATGCGCAAGCGATCTCTGCGCGAGCAGCAGGTCGACGCGCAGCGCTTGATTGAAGCTACGCAGGCGGCACTCGCGTCCGACGGGGATTTGCTCACGTCCGACGAGCGCATTGCTGTCGATGCGCTGATCGCTGCTCTTCGCGACTGCGCGCAAGGTGATGATGCGGGCGCAATCAAGAGCTCGACCGATGCGCTTGCACATGCGACCGATGACTTTGCCGCGCGCCGCATGGATCGCTCGATTCGGGCAGCGCTCGCCGGGCGGCGTATCGAGGAGCTGGCCGGCATCGGTCGCAGCGCCGAATAGCATGCCCAAAATCATTGTGTTGCCGCACGCTGAAATCTGTCCACAGGGCGCGGAATTCGAGACGGCCTCCGGAGTGTCGATTGCCGACGCGCTGCTGGATCACCACGTCGATATCGAACACGCGTGCGGCAAGGTCGCCGCGTGTACCACGTGTCACTGCATTGTTCGCAAGGGTTTCAACTCGCTGCCGCCGGCGGAAGATAATGAAGAAGACCTGCTCGACCGAGCTTGGGGCCTGACGGCGGTGTCGCGCCTGTCGTGCCAGGCGATCGTGCAGAACGAGGATCTAACGATCGAGATTCCAAAGTACAGCATCAATCACGCCAAGGAAGTCGAACAGAAAGCATCGTCATGAAATGGATTGACATCGAAGACATCGCTATCGCGTTGGCTGAGAAGCATCCGGACGTTGACCCGCGCACCGTGCGCTTTACCGATCTGCGTCGCTGGGTCTGCGAACTCGAAAACTTCTCCGATGACCCGAACCGATCGGGTGAAAGAATTCTGGAGGCGATTCAAGCGGCGTGGATTGAGGAGATGGATTAGCGCCGTGCAGCTAGCCAAATAGCGTCGTAGCAGTCGAAGCGTCACCTCGCGTTAGGCTTTCGAGTGTGGTCAGAGCTGACTCGAGCGTGAACTGGTCACCTTCGATCGCGTCAACGACTTGGTCTATCGATCGTCGCTCAATGGCTGCGACCTCGCCGTCCTGATTGAGCAGTGACTGATCGTTTGGCACGACGGCGTCGTAGACATGAATGATTTCGGATTGCAAGCCCTCGGGCACGGGGCGGTGCATCTTAAAACTGCGGCCGGGTGTTAACGAACTGCAGCACTGGAGGCGCAGGCCGGCCTCTTCCCATGCTTCGCGTTCAAGAGTTTCATTCAGAGTCTCGTGAGCGGCGACCATGCCGCCCACTAGGTTGTCCCACAGACCTGGATCGATTTGCTTGAGCGCCGAGCGGCGCGCGACGATCAGCGCGTCGGCCGCGACGTACGCGTTCAGGTGCACCGCTTCGGTAGTAATGCCGAGAGGTCGGCACGCCGCACGCTCCAGGGTTGCCAGCGCGGGCTTGCCGACTGCAAGTTGCTCATCGCGCCAGCCGCGGACCATCCCGGTCTCCCGCAGCCGTGCGGCGGCCTCGGCTAGCAGCGCGCTACGGGAGTCGAAGTCGCACGCACC
>DATLMT010000308.1:0-3045 GCA_035537135.1 Burkholderiaceae bacterium
GTCGCGCGAGCTCGCGCGCCGGCTCCGCGTTCCGCTCGAGCTCGTGACCTATGACGCCGCCGGCAAAGTGGTGGAAGGGTTGAAGTCCGGTGCGTGGGACGTTGCCTACCTCGCCATCGACCCGGCGCGCGCGATCGACATCAGCTACACCGCGCCGTATGTCGTCATTGAGGGCGCCTATTTGGTGCGGCAGAACTCTCCGATTCGCAGCAACGACGAGGTCGATCGCTCGCACGTACATGTCGTCGTAGGCGCGGGCAGCGCTTATGACCTGTTTCTCACCCGCAACTTGAAGCAAGCCAAAATCGTTAGGGCGCCGACTTCTCCCGCGGTTACAGATATGTTCATCGAGCAGAAGCTCGAAGTCGCAGCCGGTGTAAAGCAGCAACTCGAAGCCGACGCGCGCCGCATTCCCGGCCTGCGCCTGCTCGATGGTCGATTCATGGTGATCAACCAGGCGATCGGAATACCAAAGGGCCGCGGCGAGGTGGGTGCGAAGTATCTGAGTGAGTTCATCGAGGAAATGAAGGCGTCCGGCTTCGTCGCCCAGTCGCTCGCGCGGCACGCCGTCGAAGGTGCGTCGGTCGCGCCCAAAGCGGCGGTTAAGTAATTCGTCGGTCTCGATCGCGATCAATCGTGCTCGCGTAATGGACACGGACGTTCTGATCATCGGAGCGGGCCCGACCGGGCTGATGCTTGCGAATCAGCTCGCGCGACGCGGCGTTCGGCTGCTGATCATCGACCGGCACGCAGGCCCTTCGCTGCAGACAAGGGCACTCGGCGTTCAGGCGCGCACGCTGGAGATCTATTCGCAACTCGGCATTGCTAGTCAAGCGCTCGAGCTTGGCAAGCGCGCCACCGGCGCCAACCTGTGGGCCGAAGGCCACCGTACTGCGCGCATTCCGATCGGCGACATTGGGCGCAATGTGAGTCCGTACCCGTTCCTGCTTATCTTGGGCCAGGACGACAACGAGCAGCTCTTGGGCAAGGCGCTTCGGTCGCACGAAGTTGCTGTGCAGTGGAACACGGAGCTCGTTGGCCTTGCGCAGGAAGAGCGAGATGTCACAGTAACGTTAAAGCAACCCGACGGCACGATGGGCGAAGTCAAGGCGGCGTGGGTTGCAGGGTGTGACGGCGCGCGCAGCGCGGTGCGCGAGCTGAGCGCGATCGAGTTTGTCGGCGCGCCGTACGAGCACGTGTTCTTCGTCGCAGATACGCATGTAACGGGCTCAATGGTGCCCAACGAGCTCAACGTCTATCTGTGGCGCGAAGGGTTTCACCTGTTCTTCCCGATGCGTGGCGTCGATCACTGGCGCATTGTCGGCATCCTGCCGCCGCAGCTGCGCGGCAGAGACGATCTCAGCTTCGAGGACGTGGTTCCTTCGGTGCGCGAGCGGGTGGGACATTTGTCGTTTCAGGCTTGCAGCTGGTACTCCACCTACCGCATCCATCACCGTTGTGCCGCGCGATTCCGTGACCGGCGTTGCTTTTTGCTCGGCGACGCGGCCCATATACACAGCCCGGTGGGCGCGCAGGGTATGAACACCGGGCTGCAGGACGCATACAACCTGGCGTGGAAGCTTGCCCTCGTCGTGTCGGAACGTGCGGACGCAGCTCTGCTTGACTCGTACGAGGATGAGCGCATCCCGGTGGCGCACCGTTTGCTAAACACGACCGATCGTGCGTTCTCGTTAATCGTCTCCGATAACTGGATCGCAGGGTTGTTCCGCACACGCGTGCTGGCGCGAGCGGCGGCATTGGCGATGCGTGTCGACGGCGTACGAAAGCTTGCATTTCGCACGATCTCCCAGACTGGTATTCAGTATCGCGACGGCGTGCTGTCGGAAACGCAGAGCGATTTGCCTGCTACCGCGCCGCGCGCCGGCGATCGGTTTCCGTGGCTCCGGATCAAGCTGCTGCCAAACGGTGCCCCCGAGGATTTGTTTGAAAAGCTCGACGACACGCGATTCAATCTGATCGTAATCGGGCAACCCGCTTCGATCCAAGTACTTGCGCTTGGCGACCTGCTGCGCGTCCATCTGATTCCGACCGATGCCGCTAACGAACGCGAGCTTGCACGCACACAGATTCCTCGACCTTCGTTCTACCTGCTTCGTCCCGACGGTCATATTGGGCTGGCCGGAATTCAGCTGGACGCGGTCGCCGTAGACCGATACATCTTGGAACGGCTGCACATTCCGACTGCGGCCCGTCAAGAGCTAGTTTGATATCAGCACGTCGATCCCGGCCGGGGAATGGATTGCGGCTGCGGGCAATCTTTCTCCGGCGCGCCAACGTTCGGCCGCTGTGCGCTTTGATTCTCCGGCAACCAGAAACAGAACTTCGCGCGTTCGGCTTAGCCGCGCCGCACTGAGCGACACGCGCTGCTGCGGCGGCTTGGGTGAATCGAACACGGCGAGCACGTCGGGAGCGTGCGGTGCGGTGCCCCACTCGTGACCCGGAAACAGGCCCGCAGTGTGACCGTCTTCGCCAAGGCCTAGAAGTACCAAGTCGAATTCGCGGACGGCACGCAGCGTGTCGATATAGGCAAGGGCGGCCGCGCGAGCACCGAGTTCACCGGGAATCGCGTGCACGTTTCCTTTCGGGATTGGCGTGTGGTCCAACCACGCATCAGCGGCCATCTTGCTGTTGCGTTGGGGGTCGTCAGCAGGCAGGCAGCGCTCGTCGCCGAAGTAGACCTTCCAGCGCAACCAGTCGCAACTTTCCTTACGCAGCCGTTGGTAGATGCCCCGCGGTGTATTGCCGCCGGCCAGCACGATAAGAAATTCGCCCCGCTGATTAACCGCGCGTCCTGCCGCATCGACGATGCGCCGGCACGCGGTCTGCTGCAATTCAGCCGTGTCGGCCACTGTGCGCCACCGCATGCTGCAGGCCGGCAAGTTCACGCGGCGCGGCTCATTGCTTCGTCATTTCTTTTTGATGTCGTGCCCGCCAAACTGATGACGCATCGCGGCCAGTATTTTTGCGGCGAACGAATCAGAGTCCCGTGATGCAATTCGTGCCAGCAATGCGAGCGTGATCGTC
>DATLMT010000309.1:0-3630 GCA_035537135.1 Burkholderiaceae bacterium
CAAAGTCTGGCCAAAATCTTCGCTATGTTTTTCAAGCCCCATTTTGCGCGCCGGATCAAAGCATCCAGCCAAGCCAATCGTGCTGTTGACAACCAGGCGGCATACGTCGGAAATCGCGTCGATCGGCTTGCCTTGCAACAGGTTGTTCACCGCGTTCGAGGGCTCCCGGAAATTGCTGAAGATGTTGCTGACGCAGTCGCGAACCGGCTCGGGCAACACGAATTCATAAGCCTGCGCCACCGGTTTCAACACGGCGCGATCGACGACCTCATTGAACTCGAACACCTGACGGTTGAACGATTCGATCGGGTCGCGCGGGTCGTTACCGGCATCGGCCGGCACCGTAGCGCAGCCTGACAACACAACGGCGACGAGCGGAAGCAGGCTCGAAAGTGACGCAAGAGCATTGCGAAAAAAAGAAGTCGGCATCAGCTTCATCAATAAGTCTCGCCTATGGCAATGGAGCGAACCGCTATTTCGCAGGGGCCGCCGGCGGCGTATCCGGCGGATCTGCTGCCTTGTTATACAAGAACTGACCAATCAGATTTTCAAGTAATACGGCGGATTGCGTAAGCTTGATCTCGCCGCCGGGCTCCAAGTTCTTGTCCGATCCGCCCGGTATCAGTCCCACAAACTGGTCACCCAACAGGCCAGAAGTCAGAATCTTGGCCGATGTGTCGCTGGGAAACGTCACCCCCTGCTCAAGTTCCATCGTAACCCTGCCTTGGTAGGTATTCGTGTCAAGCGCGATGGCCTTGATGCGCCCTACGGTGACGCCTGCACTCTTTACGGGCGCGCGCACCTTTAACCCGCCAATATTGTCGAAGCGCGCCGTCACCGTGTATGTATCTCCCACAACGAAGTTGCCCAAGTTGGCTGCACGCAGCGCGAGAAACAAAATTGCAAGGAGACCGAGCAGCACGAACAGCCCGACCAACGTTTCAACCCCTTTACGTCCCATCGAACGTCTCCAATCGAATAGCTAGCTTGGGGCGCTGAACATCAGCGCGGTGAGAACAAAGTCGAGGCCAAGCACTAACAGCGACGAAATGACGACGGTGCGTGTAGTGGCTTCCGACACGCCCTCGGGCGTCGGTTTCGCCTCGAAACCCTGATACAGCGCCGTAAGCGTGCACGCAATACCGAAAACGAAACTCTTGACGATGCCGTTACCAACGTCGTCGATCGCGTCAACGCCATTTTGCATCTGCGACCAGAACGCGCCCGAATCGATGCCGATCATCAGCACGCCCACTACGTAGCCGCCAAGTATCCCGATTGCGGAAAACATCGCTGCCAAAAGCGGCATCGATATCAATCCGGCCAGCAGGCGGGGTGCAAGCACGCGTGCCTTCGGATCGACCGCCATCATTTCCATTGCGGCCAGCTGCTCGCCGGCCTTCATCAGTCCGATTTCTGCCGTCAGTGACGTGCCCGCACGTCCGGCAAACAATAGTGCGGTCACCACGGGTCCGAGCTCACGCACCAGCGATAACGCCACTACCAAGCCGAGCGACGCGGTCGCGCCGTACCGGCTTAGCGTGTAGTAGCCCTGCAGCGCCAACACGAATCCCACCGCGAGTCCGGACGCCAAGATGATCACCAAGGAGCGATTACCGATCGCGTGAATTTGTGCAATCGTCAAAAACGGGCGCGTGATCGCGGACAGCGAATTGCGCACTAGGTCGATTACAAAAAATGTCGCGTGCCCCAGACCGCGCAGCAGATCGAGCGCTTTCACGCCGAGCTGCGGCAAAAAATTGGCGGGGTTCATGCGCGCAGTCCGAGGTCCTGCGCAAACGGTTTGGCAGGGTAATGAAACTTCACCGGACCATCGGGCTCGCCGCGAATGAATTGGCGCACCTCCGGGTCGTCGGAGGCCTCAACTTCGGCCGCCGTGCCGTGACCCACGATGCGCCCAGCGGACATCACGTAGACGTAGTCACTTATCTTGAAGCACTCTCTAACGTCGTGCGAGACGACCAGCGAAGTCGCGCCCGTCGCATCGTTCAGCTCACGAATCAGATTCGCCGCTACGCCGAGCGAGATCGGATCGAGCCCGGCAAACGGCTCGTCATACATGATCAGTTCCGGGTCCAGCGCAATTGCTCGTGCGAGGGCAACGCGGCGCGCCATCCCGCCAGACAAGTCCGCGGGCTTCAGCTGCGCGACCCCACGCAAACCGACCGCGTTTAATTTCATCAACACCAAGTCGCGCAGCATCGGTTGCGGCAACTCGGTGTGCTCGCGCAGCGGAAATGCAACGTTGTCAAAAACCGTCAGGTCGGTAAACAGCGCACCGAATTGAAACAGCAATCCCACGCGGCGCCGCAATCGAAATAGCGCTTCGCGCTCGCGCGGATTGACGTGCTCGCCGTCGAACACAATCTCGCCTTTGAGCGGTGTCAGCATGCCGCCGATCAGCCGCAGCAGCGTCGTCTTCCCGCAACCCGAGCCGCCCATGATCGCGATGACCTTTCCGCGCGGAAACGACATGGTGATGTCGTGCAAAACGATGCGGCGGCGGTCGTAACCAAACGTCACGTGATCGATTTGTACGAGCGCGTCGTTTTTCATCTTCTGGGTGCTCGACGAGGCCGTGTACGGGTGCGCGCGGCCGCGGAAGCGGCGGATTGTCGCACGCCAAACGACGCCTTCGTGCGTATTAGCGCTAACCTAAAAACGCGGGCAATACGAAGGCAAAAAGGGCGCCGACAAGGAATATTCCCACCGAGGCGACATAGAGGGACGCCGACACGCGGCGCGCGCGCATGCACGCCGATGCAAGTACCGGATCGGCGGGACACGGCGCCCGCCGTGCCCGCCACTGCAATGTGCCAGCGACGCTCAACATGACCGCGGCCCCGCTGAAGACGAGCCCCTTGTTCGCCGATAGCCACACGATCTGCGGCACGGTCGACACAAGGCCCGACAGCGCGGCGCCCGCTCCGAGCCCGACCAGCAGTGCGGGCAGCGCGCAACACACCAGCGTGCCGCTCGACGTGAAGATGCTGAGCAGCGATGCCGCACGCGCGCCGCGCAAATCGCGGCCAAGATCAACCCGCGGCACTGCTCCCGGCACACTGCGCTCTTTCACTTCGATTGCGCTTTCAAGTCCTTGACCGATATCGCGACGGTTTCGATCTTCACAACGTCGTAACCGGAGTCAGCGATCGCCGCCTTGATCTTGTCGTGCGACAGCGTTTGCCCCGGCTTCATTTCGACTGCCACGAGCCGCTTATCGAGATTGACCATTACTTGGCTTGCCTGTGGCATAGCCTTCAACTTCTTTTCGATCCCCTGCGCGCAGAACGCGCAGACCATGCCGTTGACCTCAGCCTTTATGGTCGACGGCACGCCGGTTTGCGCAGCGGAAACAGCGCTCAGTGACAGAGCGATTGCAGCAAGTAGCGTTTTCATTTGAGTTCCTTAAAAGGTGTAGCGAAAGTTGAGTTTTGGCCGGCGATCGTCGTCGATGCCGAGATCCAGAAACAATCCCTTGCTAATGAAGCGGAGATAAATGGCTTTGTCATAGGCATTGCTGATGCCGGGCATACGGCTGATCTCGGCGATCAACCACGGCTGTGTTTCGTCCCATTCGGTCTTGTAGAACGCGAACCCTGCTTGAAT
>DATLMT010000310.1:0-2370 GCA_035537135.1 Burkholderiaceae bacterium
GCGCGAGTTGCGCAAGGCCCCCCATACACGTTCCGCCGACGCCGAGAATGTGAAGATGCAAAAGGTGCCCGGCTGTGGCCGGTATGGCTAGGTAAAAGGCGCAGAATTGTAATCGGCGTCAGCGCGCAGTTCTCCCAATAAACTTGATCAATGGCTGCCAACAACTTGAGAACCGAACTTGCGGCAACCGCGGCCCGCTTGATCGCCGAAGAGGGCTGCGAGTACGCGCAGGCAAAGCGTCGCGCCGCGCAGGAAATTTTGGGTGAAGACGCGCGCCGTTCAACGATGCCGGACAACCATGAAGTCGAGCGGGAACTGCGTAGATATTTAAGGCTCTTTGGCGGCGACGCGCATCGCGCTCTGCTGACCGCCCTGCGCACCGTGGCCGCCGACACTATGCAGAGGCTGCACGATTTCGAACCGCACTTGATCGGAGCCGTGCTCAACGGAACAGCGACCGAACACTCCGATATCCACTTGCAGTTGTTCGTCGACAGTGCGAAAGACGTCGAGCTGCTGCTGCTCAATCTAGGGGTCGACTTCGACGTCGACGACGGCGATGGTGCGGGCGAGCGCCCGGCCGCGCTCGAGCGGCTAAGCTTCGTGGTTCCGTGGGCGGCTAATGGGGCACCGGGCCGGCGAGTGATTGGTGTCCGGTTGCACATCTACCCGCGCGACGCGATCCGGATCGCTGCGCGCAGACGCGATGTCGCTGCTGAAGAAGACATGCATCCGATCGAGGCCGCTGGGCGTGCCAACCTGGAATTGTTGTATAGGCTTATCGGCGAAACCGCAAAGTAGGTCGTTTCTCGGTTTTCACGCCCCTAGACATCTACGGTCAAAAGGCGGAGACTTCGGGCTTCTGGTGCCTTCAGCGTCTAAATTCGTGAATATATGAACTCGCGGCGTCAGGGCATCAGCTAAACATGGCTAGCCGCATTTTGGTACTCAACGGCCCCAACCTTAACCTGCTAGGGACCCGCGAGCCGGCCGTTTACGGCAACCAAACGTTGGCTGATATTGAAAGCGATCTCAGCCCGATTGCGGAAAGGAAATGCGCCGAAGTCGCTTTTTTTCAGACCAACCACGAAGGTGCATTAATCGATCGCATTCACCTGGCACGCACCGACGGCACTGATTTCATCATTATCAACCCCGGAGCTTTCGGCCATACCAGTATCGCTTTGCGGGACGCGCTGGCCGCGGTCTCGTTGCGCTTCATCGAAGTTCATCTTTCGAATTTGCACCGACGCGAAAGCTTTCGCCACCGTTCGTATCTCGCTGATCTTGCGGTCGGCACCATCGTCGGGCTCGGGGCGGCGGGTTATCGGTATGCGTTGGATTTCGCACTGAACGCAGCGCCGGCAAACTAGGCGGCCGACACAATGGATTTGCGCAAGCTAAAGACACTCATCGACCTCGTCGCTGACTCCGGCATCGCTGAGCTCGAAGTGACCGAAGGCGAAGATCGCGTTCGAATTGCGAAGTTCGGCCCGGCCCCAGTTGCACCGGTAGCAGCGACGACGGTCGCGGCACCCGCCGCGCATTCTGTCGCGGCGAACGGAACGACCGCGCTGCCGCTGTCCGAACCTGAAGGCCATGTCGTCAAGTCGCCAATGGTCGGGACCTTTTATCGGTCGCCAAGTCCCGGCGCGGCGTCGTTCATCGAGTTGGGCCAGACGGTCAAGCCGGGCGACACGCTGTGCATCATCGAAGCTATGAAATTGTTGAACGAAATCGAAGCCGAAATTGGCGGCACGATCAAGCAAATTTTGGTGGAGAACGGCCAGCCAGTGGAGTACGGCCAGCCGCTGTTCATCATTGAATAACACGCTGCGGTGACGGCGCCGCAATTCACATGTTCAAAAAGATTCTGATCGCCAATCGCGGTGAGATTGCGCTTCGCGTGCAGCGCGCCTGCCGTGAAATGGGAATCAGCACCGTGGTTGTGCATTCGGAAGCCGACACCGATGCTAAATACGTCAAGCTCGCCGATGAATCGGTGTGCATCGGGCCCGCGCCGTCAAAAGACAGCTACCTGAATATCCCTGCGATTATCAGCGCCGCCGAAGTGACCGACGCCGAGGCGATCCACCCCGGATACGGATTTTTGTCGGAGAACGCGGACTTTGCCGAGCGCGTGGAGAAAAGCGGCTTCTGCTTTATTGGGCCACGACCCGAATCGATCCGCGCGATGGGCGATAAGGTGTCGGCTAAACAAGCGATGGTTGCCGCCGGCGTGCCGACGGTGCCGGGTTCGAACGGCGCGCTGTCCGAAGACCCGCGAGAGATCGTTAAGGTTGCGCGTGCGGTCGGCTATCCAGTAATCATCAAGGCTTCGGGCGGCGGGGGCGGGCGCGGCATGCGAGT
>DATLMT010000311.1:0-4428 GCA_035537135.1 Burkholderiaceae bacterium
ATTTACGCGATCGTTAGCTGGGTCAATCCGCATGCGCCGTTCGCGCCAGCACTCGGCATGTTGCTGCGACCACTTCTTGCCCCAATTCAGCGCGTTCTGCCTCCTGTCGGAGGCTTTGACTTGTCGCCCCTTGTGCTTCTGCTGGGCGTTTACGTGCTGCAGATGGTGGTCGCGAGAATCTGAATCACCACGGCCGGTAGCCGAACGCTTCGTTAAACCGTTCCGCGATCGAATCGCGATTTGCCGAATGATTTTGCCCGCCTGAACGCTCGATTTTTATCGAACCCATCGTTGCCGCGAGCCTGCCCGTGGTCTCCCAATCCATCTGCTGCTCGATACCTAAAAGCAATCCGGCGCGATATGCGTCGCCGCAGCCGGTTGGATCGACTAAGTTGCGCGCGGGTGCTACCGGAATCTGCACTTCCCTCCCATCGACGTGTATTTGGGAGCCGGCGGCGCCCTGCGTGACGATCAGCGCGCGCACTTTGCGCGACAGCTCGGCGAGCGACAGCTGTGTGCGGTCGCTCAACATCTTGCCTTCATAGTCGTTGACGGCAACGTAGCTGGAACGGTCGATAAACCAGCGCAGCTCCTCGCCGGAAAACATCGGTAAACCCTGTCCGGGGTCGAACACGAATGGGATTTCGTGTTCGGCAAACTGTGCCGCGTGCTGCAGCATGCCCTCGCGCCCATCCGGGGCAACGATGCCGAGCTTGATTGATGCGGCGCCCGGAATTTTGTTCTGATGTGACTCGGACATTGCGCCCGGGTGAAACGCGGTGATCTGGTTGTTGTCGGCGTCGGTCGTAATGAAGGCTTGTGCGGTGAAGCTGCCTTCGATCTGACGCACGAAGCGCCGATCGATCTGCAGTTCATCGAGTCGTTGCAACTACGGCTGCGAGTCGTCGCCGACCGTTGCCATCGGCCACGCCTGCCCGCCGAGCAGCTTGACGTTGTAAGCAATGTTGCCGGCGCATCCACCGAATTCTCGGCGCAACTGCGGCACCAGAAACGCTACGTTAAGGATATGAACCTGGTGCGGCAGGATGTGATCGGCAAAGCGACCCGAAAAAACCATGATCGAGTCGTACGCGATTGAACCGCATATCAGTAGGCTCACGGCATCACAACTTGAGTAGATGCTTAGCTAGATGAAAAACGGATAAACCAGAAAGCCGGCCGCCTGCACGCCACGTGCTTCAAAAAACAGGCGAATCGTGTAGTCGCTTCCGCTGCCGAGACCGTCTTCGATACGTGACGAAGGTTCGCCCGCCGCTGCAAGATAGTCCGCCGGTGTAAAGACCTTGCGCGCGATCGGCCGGTTGAGGGAGTCAGTCAGCGTGACTTCTACTGCCGGCAGTGCCTGCCTGAAATCCGCACGGTTGCGGATCACTGCCGTCAGCTCTAGCACGTCGGTACCGGGGATCGTCTGCAACTCGCTTCCGATGACGGCCAGTTGTCCGACCCGCGTGGGCCACCCCACCGTGCAGCCGAACACTGCGCACAGTTGCATGAGCGCGCCGCGCGTCTGCGGGGCGCCCGCCATCAGCTCGGCACGATAGATGACGGCCAGCTGCAACGCCACTAGCGCGGCGAGCACCACCGAGCCGCCGGTAAAAACGATAGAAAAACCGCGTCGTCCAGATGATGGGCTCGGGCGATTAGCTCGGATAAATTCCGGCTCTTCTTCCACTGGCACAGCGCGCACGGCCGACCCCTGACTTGCTTCTGTTTCGCGCGGCAGTGCCGCCAACTCGATGACTTCAATGCCGTCAACGATCGACGATGCGTCGACGCGCTCGCGGCCGCCGGGTGCAATCAATGTTGGAACCCCGAGCACCGCTTCGGCCTGCTCCTGAAACGCCCGCTCGCGCTTTGCATGCGCAGCGCGCCTTGCGCTGTTGCCAGATGCCTCGCTGCGCTCCTTGCGCTCTGACGACACTCCGGGTAGTGGCGCCGACCGGCGCAGCGATGCATTAGCCAACGTCGCCGGTGCCATCGGAGCGATGCGCAACGTGGTAGCGGGACCAAGCGTCTGTTTACCGGGCTCGGTATTGGGTGCAGGGCGCGGGCGACGCCGAGGCGCAGCAGGCTCACTTCCGGAGGCGCGTGTGGCTGCTGGTTTGGCTAGTGGTTGCGTCAGTGCGGTAATCGTGCGCGTTTGCGCCAACGCGGTGTCATCGACGTAAGTAAGACTGCCGATGGCGTCGAATACCGCGCGGCATTGCCCGCAGCGCACCAGCCCGCCGCGTAACTTCAGCTGGTCTGCGACGACCCGAAACAGTGCGCCGCACTGCGGACATTTGGTTGCGAGTGCCATGCGCTAGCGCGTTCCCAGCATGCAAACCCACCCGTCGTCGGCTCGCCATGATTCAAGTCTCAGCGTCGCGTCTGCGTGCCGGTAAGCAGCGATCACTTCGTCTACCTGCCTCTCGAGAATTCCGGAGAGCACCAGAAACCCGCGTGGCGCAAGACGGGCGACCAGCGCGGGTGCCAGCAGCTTCAGCGGATTAGAAAGAATGTTGGCAAGCACGACGTCGAAACTGATATTGCTCTGGCTAAATTCATGCAAGTCAGTGTAGCTGGCGTCGACACCGTTCGCGCGCGAGTTCGCGCGCGCCGCCGCGAGCGCTTGTGGGTCAATGTCAACTCCTACCACCGTGCCCGCGCCGAGCTTTGCGGCGGCGATTGCCAGGATGCCCGAGCCGCAGCCGTAATCGAGCACGCTCACTCCGGCGCGCAGCGACACATCCAGCCACGTCAGGCATAGACGCGTCGTCGGATGGGTGCCGGTGCCGAACGCAACGCCCGGGTCGAGCCGCACCACCGTGGCGTTTTCGGGCGCCTGATGCCAGCTCGGAACAATCCATAAGCGCTCGCTGATACGTGTCGGCGCAAATTGCGACTGCGATTCCCTCACCCAGTCGGTCTCTGAAACCGGCACGCGCGCTTCGATATCCGCAGCGGTTTGGGTCGTCGCAAGTGCAGCTTCGATCATTGCATCGGCTTTACTGGGTTCCACCAGGATGTGTAGCCGGCTCCGTGCCCACGTGGGACGGGTCGGTTCGCAACCGGGCTCGCCATAGAGCGCCTGTTCGTCACTGTTGCCGGCGTTAGCGTCTTCGATCGATACGGCGAGTGCACCGTGTTCGAGAAGCACGTCCGCCAGCGCTTCTGCCGAGTTATCGTCGGCCGTCAGCGTAATTTCGATAAGCACAACGTGCTTACGCGAGATGCCGCGCCGCCAGCCTCTTTTCCAGGTAGTGGATGCTGGTGCCGCCGAGCACGAATTTTTCGTCGATCAACAGTTCGCGATGCAGCGGAATGTTGGTCTTGATGCCTTCGACCACCATCTCGGACATCGCAATGCGCATGCGCGCCAACGCCTGATTGCGAGTGTCGCCGAAGCAAATCACCTTGCCGATCATCGAATCGTAGTTTGGCGGTACGAAGTACCCGGTGTAAGCGTGCGAGTCGACGCGAACGCCCGGACCACCGGGCGGGTGCCACGCGGTAATGCGC
Source organism: Burkholderiaceae bacterium (assembly GCA_035537135.1). Taxonomy (GTDB): domain Bacteria; phylum Pseudomonadota; class Gammaproteobacteria; order Burkholderiales; family Burkholderiaceae_F; genus JACCZX01. The sequence goes on from DATLMT010000311.1 coordinate 3,523, forward strand.
CCCGGCGATGGCGTAAAGCGCTCCGGATCTTCGGCGTTGATCCGGCATTCGATCGCGTGGCCTTTTTGCTCGATGTCGCGTTGACGCAGGCGTAACTTCTCGCCGGCAGCCACATGAATTTGTTCCTGCACGATATCTATTCCGGTCACCATTTCGGTTACCGGATGCTCGACCTGCACGCGCGTATTCATCTCAATGAAGTAGAACTCGCCGCCTTGAAAAAGAAATTCGAAGGTGCCGGCACCGCGGTAATTGAGCTTTTTGCACGCTTCGACGACTTTATCGCCCATCTTGTCGATCATGCGGCGGTTGATGTCGGGCGCGGGCGCTTCCTCAATTACTTTCTCATGACGTCGCTGCATTGAACAATCGCGCTCCCCCAGCCACACTGCATTCCGGTGCTGGTCGGCCATCACCTGGAACTCGATGTGCCGCGGGTCTTCAAGAAACTTTTCCATGTACACGGCTGGGTTACCGAACGCTGCGTTGGCTTCCTGCCGAGTCATGTTGACGGCGTTAATCAGTGCGGCTTCGGTGTGAACTACTCGCATGCCGCGCCCGCCCCCGCCGCCCGAAGCCTTGATGATTACTGGATAGCCGACCGCACGCGCGACCTTAACGATCTCTCGCGGGTCTTCCGACAGCGCGCCGTTCGAACCCGGCACTGTCGGCACGCCGGCCCCAACCATCGCTTGTTTAGCTGACACCTTATCGCCCATCTTGTCGATCATGCGGCGGTTGATGCCGGGTGCGGGCGCTTCCTCAATCACTTTCTGATGACGCCGCTGCATTGAACAATCGCGCTCCCCCAGCCACACTGCGTTGCGGTGCTGGTCGGCCATCACCTGGAACTCGATGTGCCGCGGGTCTTCAAGAAACTTTTCCATGTACACGGCTGGGTTACCG
>DATLMT010000312.1:0-2454 GCA_035537135.1 Burkholderiaceae bacterium
GATACAGGATCGCCGAGGTTGTTGCCGTGGATTACGTGAATCGGCAGTCCGACGTCCATTGCAGCGCGCAGAGTCTGTGTGCCAATGATGTCTCCGCAATGAATTACCGCTGCAGCGCCTTCGGCTGCGGCTGCATGCACCGCTTGTGCGAGCGCATCGGATCGATCGTGGCTGTCTGAGACGATGCATAATTTCATGATGACGATCGTAGCGGACGCACATCTGCGCGTTAGCCCTTTTGGGGCGCGCACTCGCGAATCATTCGAGTACGCATCGACTACATGTATCGCCTCATTAGCAATTTCAGCGGACGAGCGGGTTATCGTGCGGTAGCGTAACGCCGGTTACCTCGACAGCGCGAAGCTCATGGATCAACTCGTAGCGCCACATGGCGGCGGCCGCCTGCTGCCGCTTCAACTCGAAGGCGAAGCCCTGGCGGTTGATTTGGAGCGAGCGCACAAGCTACGGCCGTTGCGGATAACGTCGCGCGAGAAGGGCGACATCGTGATGCTCGGCATCGGCGGATTCACACCGCTGTCCGGCTTCATGACACACGCCGACTGGCGACGTGTCTGCGACGAGATGCGGACGGCGGACGGCGTGTTCTGGCCGATTCCCATCACGCTCTCCGTCGACGCAGCGACTGCGGATGCGATCACCGTGGGCGGGGAGGTTGCGCTCCTAGATCCCGACGATGATGCGGTGCTCGCTGTCATATCGGTGACCGAAAAATACCGCGTCGACAAGGCGCATGAATGCAAGTCGGTCTTCAAAACGACCGACGCGGAGCATCCCGGCGTGCGAATGATCATGCAGCAGGGCGAGGTGAACCTGGCCGGCCCGGTGCGCGTGCTTAGCGATGGCGGATTCAAGGCGAAGTACGGCACGTTGTTCAAGACGCCGGCGGAGACTCGCGCCGAATTCGAACGGCTGGGGTGGTCGCGTGTCGCCGCATTTCAGACGCGCAACCCCATGCATCGTTCGCACGAATACCTTGCCAAGGTCGCGATCGAGGTTTGCGATGGCGTGCTCGTGCATTCGCTACTGGGCAACCTCAAGCCCGGCGACATTCCCGCGGAGGTACGCACACAGGCGATCGCGGTTCTAATCGAGAAATACTTCCGCGCCGGTACCGTCGTGCAGGCGGGATATCCACTCGACATGCGATACGCCGGTCCACGCGAGGCATTGCTGCACGCGCTGTTTCGCCAGAATTATGGATGCGCCTACCAGGTCATCGGGCGCGACCACGCTGGCGTCGGCAATTACTATGGGCCGTTCGATGCGCAGCGGATCTTTGACGAGATTCCCGTAGATGCTCTACAGACGCAGCCATTGAAAATGGGCGTGACGTTTTGGTGTTATGCATGCGGGGGTATGGCATCAGGCCGCACATGTCCCCACAGCGCAGGCGATCAGCTGCAGGTGTCGGGTACGCAGTTGCGGAAGTGGCTCTCCGAGGGAGATGACGTGCCAGCCGAGTTCAGCCGGCCCGAAGTGCTCGACATCCTGCGAACTTATTATGCGTCGCTTGAAGACGACAAGGTGGAAGTGAAGCGAGCGGCCACTCGGCTCGCTAGCAAGTCCTAAGAGAGGGATGATTCGATGCTAAGTATCAATCCATTTGCCGTCGCCGGTGCGTCCTTGCCTGCCGGCTTCCTGCAGGGGTTTCTGGTCGTGATGGCGCTTGCCGTGGTGATTGGGACGCTGTTCGACATCATCCACAAGGGCAGCGCAGGCTATTTCATTACCAACATGCGCACTGCAAGGGCGAAGGGCCGCAAGCTGGGTGGCGGTGAAGTCGTCTCGATTGCCGTGCAGACCGCGGTAGTCGACGTGCTCGCTTCGGGAGAGTTCTGTAACCCGAAACGCCGGGTAGCGCATCTGCTCGGCATGTATGGCTTCATCCTCTATCTGGTGGCCACTGCGGTTATGGTGTTTCGCTATCCGACTGGCGCGACAGCCACGCCGCAGATCTGGCCCGTGCTTTGGTGGATCGGCGCCTTAATGGTGCTGGTTGGCGGCTACTGGTTCTGGTTCTTCATCCGCGTTGACGTCGCCTCTGAAGGACACTCGCCGTTCCGTCTAACAAAGGCAGACCTCTTCGTTCTGTCACTGCTGGTGAGTGTGACTCTCGCGGTCGCGTGGGCCGCGATGGGCGCGGGCGTGGGCCTGCTCTTCTGGCTTTACATCCTTGCAACGATCGTGCTCTTCGTCGGCGTGCCTTGGTCGAAGTTCGCCCACATGTTCTTCAAGCCGGCGGCCGCCTTCGAAAAACGGGTATCCAAGGCCGACGGTACGGCCGAGAACCTGCCGACGCAGACGCGGGACGATCCGGAACAACGAGAGCGGCATTCGATGGAATTGCTGCGGGACGCTCCGATGGACATGGGACTCGGCATCAAGCGCGAGGCGCCGCGTCACTACTAAAAAAGAAAACAGAAAACAATTCTT
>DATLMT010000313.1:0-4653 GCA_035537135.1 Burkholderiaceae bacterium
GGTTGTTAATGCAGTACAGATAACCGACAGGGATCCTGATCCAAATCAAGTCATCGCGCCCGCCGGCCTCGAGCAACAGCACTTTGACGTCGGGGTCGGCCGATAACCGGTTCGCCAGCAGGCAGCCTGCGGTGCCGCCTCCGACGATCACATAGTCGAACCGGTGCTCGGTCACGCACGCACGCTGCGAGCTAGAAAAATGCCTGGATCCCCGTCTGCGCGCGTCCGAGGATTAGCGCGTGAATATCGTGCGTGCCTTCGTACGTGTTGACGACCTCGAGGTTCGACATATGTCGCACGACGCCGAACTCGTCGCTGATGCCGTTGCCGCCCAGCATATCGCGCGCGGTGCGCGCAATATCCAGCGCCTTGCCGCACGAGTTTCGCTTGACGATCGACGTAATTTCCGTCGCGGCAGTGCCCTCGTCCTTCATGCGGCCGAGTCGCAGGCACGCCTGCAGGCCGAGTGCGATTTCGGTCTGCATGTCGGCGAGCTTCTTCTGCACCAGTTGATTCGCCGCCAGTGGCCTTCCAAACTGCTTGCGATCAAGCACGTATTGGCGCGCGGTGTGCCAGCAGGCTTCGGCTGCGCCCAGCGCACCCCACGCAATGCCATAGCGGGCGGAGTTCAGGCAGACAAATGGGCCTTTCAATCCTTCGACGTTCGGCAATTCGTTTTCAGCCGGCACGAATACATCGTCCATCACGATCTCGCCGGTGATCGATGCGCGCAGCCCGAACTTGCCGTGAATTGCGGGGGCGCTAAGTCCCTTGGTGCCTTTGTCCAGGATGTAGCCGCGGATCTTTCCGGCGTCGTTCTTCGCCCACACGACAAACACATCGGCGATCGGCGAGTTGCTGATCCACATCTTGGACCCGCTCAGTCGAAAGCCGCCGTCGACAGCCTTCGCACGCGTTTCCATGCTGCCCGGGTCCGAGCCGTGATTGGGCTCGGTCAATCCAAAGCAGCCGATGGACTCTCCGGTCGCGAGTTTCGGCAAGTATTTCTTGCGCTGCGCTTCAGAGCCGAACTCGTAAATGGGCAGCATCACCAGCGAGCTTTGCACGCTCATCATCGAGCGGTAGCCCGAGTCGACTTTCTCGATCTCGCGCGCGATCAGTCCGTAGCAAACGTAGTTCAGCGCGTGCCCGCCATACTCGGTTGGCAAGGTCGCGCCCAGCACGCCGAGCTCGCCCATCTCGCGAAAAATAGACGCGTCGGTCTTTTCGTGCCGAAATGCTTCGAGGATGCGCGGCGCGAGCTTGTCCTGCGCATACATCTGCGCCGCGTCGCGCACCATGCGCTCGTCGTCGGTCAGCTGGTCCTCCAGCAGGAACGGGTCTTCCCACTTGAAGGAGGCTTTTAGGTTGCGTGATGACTCGGGAGCGTTCATTTCGCAAGGGCAAAATTGACGGTGGTCAATACTACGCCGCGTCTGCGTCGCTAAAATGCCCTCCGGGCCGATCCGCCGTCACTTCGCGGCCTCCGCGTGCCGCCGGACGGCAACTTCCAATGACTGAAATGGCTTCACTGTTTCCATCTGATGCGCTGGCCACCGTGCGCGGCGTGTTGGAGCGGCACGCCGGCGAGTTGGGAGCACTGTTGCCGATACTGCATGACGTTCAGGACGTGCTGGGCTTTATACCGGTCGACGCCGTGCCGGTCATTGCGAAGAGATTGAATCTCTCGCGCGCCGAAGTACATGGCGTCATCACCTACTACCATTATTTCCGAAGCGAGCCTGCGGGGCGCATCGTTGTGCAGGTGTGCCGCGCCGAGTCGTGTAAGGCGTGCGGGGCTGATGAGTTGATGTCGCATGCCGAGAAAACGCTCGGCTGTAAGTCGCATCACACGAGCGCCGACGGCGCGTACACGCTGGAGCCTGTGTACTGCCTGGGCTTGTGCGCATCATCGCCGGCGATCATGGTGGGCGACAAGCTGCACGCGCGCATGACGCCGGAAAAGTTCGATCGCGTCGTCCTTTCGCTCAAGACGCCCGCATGAACCCGGCAAAGATATATGTGCCGCGCGATTCTGCGGCGCTGGCCGTCGGAGCCGACGAGGTCACGGCAGCTCTGCAGAACGAATGCGCGCGGCGCGGCCTGACGCCGGAACTCGTGCGCAACAGTTCGCGCGGCCTGTTCTGGTTAGAACCGCTCGTGGAAGTTGACACGCCGGCCGGCCGGGTCGCATATGGTCCCGTTACACCCGACGATGTGCCAACGTTGCTCGATGCCGGGCTGCTCGGGGGTGGCGCTCACCCGTTATGCCAGGGCCCGACCGAATCGATTCCGTATCTGGCGGCACAGCAGCGCCTGACGTTCGCGCGTATGGGCATCACCGATCCGCTGTCTCTTGCCGACTATGAAGCGCACGAAGGCTGGGCCGGGTTGAAGCGGGCACTTCAGCTTGATGGTGCCGCGATCGTCGAGCAAGTAACGCAATCCGGCTTGCGTGGCCGTGGCGGTGCGGCGTTTCCTGCCGGCATCAAGTGGCAGACGGTGTTCAAGACCGCTGCCGCGCAAAAGTACGTCGTCTGCAATGCGGATGAAGGCGATTCAGGCACGTTCTCGGATCGCATGACGATGGAGGGCGACCCGTACATGCTGATCGAAGGCATGGCAATTGCGGGACTCGCGGTGGGCGCAACGCAGGGCTATGTCTATATCCGCTCCGAGTACCCGCATGCGGTCGCGGTGATGAATGAGGCGGTCGCGCGGGCCAGGAGCGCCGGTTTTTTGGGGAGCAATGCTTTTGGCCCCGGTCGCGCGTTTTACCTGCACGTACGCAAGGCCGCGGGCTCGTACGTGTGCGGCGAAGAGACCGCAATGCTCGAGAGCATCGAAGGCAAGCGCGGCCTGGTGCGTGCCAAGCCGCCGTTGCCGGCGATTGCCGGCTTATTCGGTCAACCGTCGGTCATTAACAACGTGATTACGTTCGCCAGCGTGCCGCTGATTCTTGCGCGCGGCGCCGAGTTCTATCGTGACTACGGCATGGGCCGTTCGACCGGCACGTTGCCGTTTCAGCTCACCGGGAACATCAGGTACGGTGGGCTGGTCGAACGAGCGTTCGGTATCACGCTGCGTGAGTTGCTATATGACTTTGGCGGTGGCAGCCGCTCGGGCAGGCCGATTAAGGCCGTGCAGGTCGGTGGTCCGCTGGGCACCTACTTGCCGGAATCGCAATGGGACCTTCCGCTTGACTACGAGGCGTACGCGGGCGCAGGCGCGGTGGTGGGACACGGCGGAATCGTTGTGCACGATGACACGGCCGACATGTCCAAGCTGGCGCGCTACGCAATGGAATTCTGCGCCATCGAGTCGTGCGGCAAGTGCACGCCGTGCCGTATCGGCTCTACCCGTGGCGTCGAGGTAATTGACCGTATTTCAGCTAATCAAAACAGGGCACAGCAGGTGCTACTGCTGCGTGATCTGTGCGATACCATGGTGAACGGCAGCCTGTGCGCAATGGGCAGCATGACGCCGCTGCCGGTGCTGTCGGCGCTGAATCACTATCCCGCAGACTTCGGCATTAGCCCGCCGAGCCAGCAAGCGGCCTAGTAGGAGAACACATGTACACGGAATTGAGGCGAGAAGTCGACTACGGCACGCCTGCCAGCAAATCAACGGAAAGCGTCACGCTCGAAATCGACGGCGTGGCCGTCACAGTACCGAAAGGCACCTCGCTGATGCGCGCCGCCGCCGAGGCCGGCATCAGTGTGCCGAAGCTCTGCGCGACCGACAGTCTGAATGCCTTTGGTTCGTGCCGCCTGTGTCTGATCGAAATCGACGGCCGCAAGGGTTATCCCGCTTCGTGCACGACGCCGGCCGAGGCCGGCATGAAGGTGCGTACGCAGAGTTCAAGGCTGCAGCAGATCCGTCAGGGTGTGATGGAGCTATACATGTCGGACCATCCAGCCGACTGTCAGGCTTGCAGCCGCGCCAACGGCGACTGTGAGCTGCAGGAGATGGCAGTCGCAGTCGGGCTGTCGGACGTCCGCTACGGCGTCGGTAATCAGTACGGCGGTGCGCACCATCTGAACGACATCAAAGACGAGTCCAATCCGTATTTCGCGTATGACCCCGCCAAGTGCATCGTCTGCTACCGCTGCGTGCGCGCGTGCGAAGAAACGCAGGGCACGTTCGCGCTGACCGTCGAGGGTCGTGGCTTCGAGTCGCGCGTTGTTCCAAGTCAGAGTCAGGCGTTCATGGACAGCGAATGCGTCAGCTGCGGCGCGTGCGTGCAGGCATGTCCGACCGGGTCGCTGCAGGAAAAAACAATTATCAAGCTCGGCCTACCCGAGAAAAGCGTCGTCACGACTTGCGCGTATTGCGGCGTGGGTTGCGGCTTCAGGGCCGAGATGAAGGGCACTCAGGTCGTCAATATGGTGCCGTGGAAAAACGGCAAGGCCAACGAAGGACATTCCTGCGTCAAAGGCCGCTTCGCTTGGGGTTACGCGACGCACAAGGATCGCATCACGAAGCCGATGATCCGCAAGAAGATCAGCGATCCGTGGCAGGAAGTGAGCTGGGACGAAGCGATCAACTATGCCGCGTCCGAATTCAAGCGGCTGCAGCAGAAATACGGCAAGGATTCGATCGGCGGCATCACTTCATCCCGTTGCACCAACGAGGAAACCTTCCTGGTGCAGA
>DATLMT010000314.1:0-2485 GCA_035537135.1 Burkholderiaceae bacterium
CATACGCCTGCAGGCAGTGAAAACATAACGAAGGGCGCCACTTCCATCGCCGTCAACAAACCCATCTGCGTCGGCGTGGCGTGCAACAACACCGCCGCGGTCAACGGCAGCGCGAGCATCGTCACCTGACCACCAAAGGAGCTGATCAGGATTGACGTCCACAAGCGGCGATACGTCGCGTCGCGCAGCAGATCGTCGGGCGCGAGGCGTAGCTGCGAGATTGCGCGCGCAACCCAGCGCCGCCACGATGGCGCTGCGAGGTTGAAACTCATTGCACTAAGGCGGGAGCGAAGTTGGCTGAAGCTTAGCGAGTCCCTGCGTTTCGCTGCGTTCTGGAGGATCCTGCATGGCACCGGTACTACTGCTCGTCTGACGGTAGCTGGCCCACCACGCAGCAGCGTCTGGCTGCGTCCACGCCAGACGATTGGATAGACGGTCCAATGCCTCGACGACTGCCTGCGCGGTTTGCGGCCGTGCCGCGCGGTCCTTCTCAAGGCACGCTGCGATTAGCGCGTCAAGCGCCTCCGGAATCACCAGGCCGCTGGCGGATACTCTCGGCGCCGGCGTGTGCAACACCTGGTTGCTGATCGCCAGACTATCGTCGCCATCGAATATCGGTTTGCCGGTCAACAAAAAATAAGCGACCGCGCCCAGTGCATAGATGTCGGACCGCACGTCGACGTCTGCTGGATTCAGCAACCGTTCAGGGGCCATGTAGCGTGGCGTCCCGAGAATCTTCAGCTGCTTGGTGATGTCGCGCGTCTCGGCGCGCTCGAGATTCTTGACGAGGCCGAAGTCGAGCAGCTTGACGACATCGTCTTCGCCGCGGCGACATAACATCACATTGTCGGGCTTGACATCGCGATGAACGAGTCCTCGCAGGTGCGCTTCGCGCAGCGCGGCAGCGACCTGGCGCAGGATATGAATCGCGCGGCCCGGTGGCACGGGGCCCGAATGCGCGACCAGCTCGGCCAGCGTGACGCCGTCCAGGTACTCCATTACGTAATACGGCTGACCTTCGCGAGTCCGGCCGAAGTCGTAGATCGCCACGGTGTTCGGGTGTAACAGCTGGCTGGCGAGCTGCACCTCGCGCTCGAACCGGTGAATGAACTCATCGGTCGCGACGTGTTTCTTCAGTATCTTGATCGCAGTCGGGCGCCTAAGCAGCGCGTGCCGCGCGAGATAAATCGTGGCCATCCCGCCGTCGCTCACCTGCCGCTCCAGCGTGTACGACCCCAGCCTCTGCAACTTCCCCGACTGCCGCTGCAATCGCCACAAGGTGAACCCAGCCAATAGAGCCGCAACGAGCGAAATCGCCGTCAGGCCACCGATCACCGCGAAGCTGATCGACAAGAACCGAAGCGTCGCAAACGCTTCAGTTGTCGAAATTTCGGCGATGACGCCGAAGTCGTACGCAGGCAGCCAGCGCCATACGCCAATGACCTCGTCACCGCGATAGCCGCGATACGGCTCAGGCACGACGCCTCGCCGCTCTGCCTCGGTCGTCTTAGTGCGCGCTGCGATTGCTAGGGCCGCGGCGCGCGTCAGAGGGCGCGCTGCAGGTTCGAGCTTCGGAACGTAGCCGGGTTCGAGCTTCGCGGCCGGGTCGCGCACCGGAACTAGAAAAGCACCGTTGCTGGCGCCGATCGGCAACGCTCCTACGGCCACCAGTTGATCGGTGAAACGGGTCGACGTCAACATCATGCCGTCGTCAGAAAACGCGTAGGCCTCGGCAGTCTCGCCGGAACGTGCGGCCGAAAAAATGGTCTCGAGCTCACGGTCGGTTTCGACGCCCATTGCGAGCGCAGCGAACGGCCGGTCGTTGCCGATTCGTATTGGGGCCAAAAACCACGCAACCGGGCGCGCTTCGCCTGACGCGCCACGCACCGAAAGCTCTGTCTCAGGATATGGGCGGACGAATTGCGGCTTGCCGTCGATTGCAAGGTCAAGGCGTTCGCGAAACGCACCCGAACGCAAACGTTGTCCACATCGCGCCGGATCCTTCGACGACAGTACGAGGCCGCCGCGATCGACGATGCGAAAGGCCACCACGCCCTTGGTCACCAGCGACGACTGAACGCGCTGGCCTAGCTCTTCGGCGTCCGCGGTACAGCGTTGCGGCGCGGCACGCTCGCGCGTCTCCGCTTCAAGGCGCGCAGCGCGCGTGACCACGTCGGGGTCCTTGGCGACTCGTGCCGCCTCGGTGACATGTTCGCCAACCCAGACGTCGACTCCCTTGACGACCGTTCCCAGCAAGGCTTCGAGACTGACGGTGCGCGTCTGCGCAAGAGAATCACGTATGCCGTGATACGCCCAGTAACCGAGCCCGATTAACAGCGCACCCAGCAACAGGGTCGCAGCATTGCGCCAAGTCTCGGTCTCGATCAGATCCGCAAGGATGTTGGGGATCGAATTGGCGGGCGCCTCAGGATCGCCGGCACCAATGTCGAGAATCGGAACGCGCGGCGGTGAACTTCCAGAGATT
>DATLMT010000315.1:0-7020 GCA_035537135.1 Burkholderiaceae bacterium
GTACGATTCTCCGGCAACAGATTGATCACGGTTTTGGCTATACGTCCATTGCAGCGACCACGCCTTGTCATCTTGCGTGTCCGGGGACGCGGCTGCCATCAGGCCCGCGAAACCTACGAGCGTGACTCCAATCATGGTCACAGAATAGCTAGTGCCTGGTACTCCACGGAACACCGCATGCCGCGCCTAGCGCAAACACGGTTGCTGACATGCTTGACGATTTGCAGTGTAAGGCGAACATTTATGTCACTCATTAATCATCGCGCGGCGGGTTCATGGAAAGGGCCGGCCGACAACCACATGTTGTTATTGCGCGCACCGATGTACAGGCTAGTAGCACTAGTCTTAGTGATCGCAACGCCGCCTTGTGCGGCGCAGCTGCGACTCGACGTGATGTCCAAGACGACACCGCTCGTACCGCAGCAGCAAACGTCGGCCGACGGCTCGCGCTCATCAATGCAACAAAATTCTGGCTCGACGTCGCAGGCGTTCGGCAGCAGATCGTTCTACGGAACGTCAGCCAGTGAATCGACCTGGCTTGGCTCTGCAATCCAGATGGAAGCGCCCCGCGCGACGGCCACCGGGCAATACACGAGGCCGAAAGTTATCTTCGGCCTGCCCTCCGATTCGATGCGCAGCTTTATGAACTCGGTCGGTTTCACTACCGAAAGATGCATGCTGCCGACGTTGAAAGCGCGCGCCAAGGTCGGCGCGGGCGGCGACGTCGATGGTGGCACATTTTGGGTTAGCGCACGCTGCACGTTCTACTGACGCGAAGCTGCCTTGCCTGTTCTTATGGCAACCTTCGTTGATGTCCCCTCCGCTCGAACCCAGCGCGTCTCTGCGCAACTCGCTCGTCCGACCGACTCGACTGTGGTTGTTGCCGCTGCTCGCCGGGGCACTGCCATTCGTGGCGACGCTGCTGGCCTTTTCAAATTCAGTGGCCGAAGGGTACTTCCCATGGTGCAATCCGCTCCTTGACGGTTGCGTATCGATCAGCCGTGCCGCACGCCACGGTCTATCCAATTACCTGTTTCGCGCGCTGCTACTGCCGGCCGCCGTATTTCAGTGGTTTGTCTGGCTGTTGTGCGCAGCATGGTTACGGTCAATCGGAAATCCGCCCACGCGCTGGATTCGCGTGCTGCCGGTGCTGGGGCTCGGCGCCGCCGCTTTCCTGATCCTCTATGGAACTTTTCTTGGTACTGAAGGCGCCTGGTACCGGTGGATGCGCCGCTTCGGGATCATCTTTTACTTCGGGTTCACATGCATCCTGATGCTGATCGTCAGCGATGCGGTGCGAAGAGCGAAGCTGCCGATGGTGCGTTACCGTCACGCGGCTGCGGTGCTACTGACCCTATGCATGACTCTGCCGCTGCTCGGCCTTGTCAACATACTCGCGCCGCTTGTGCTTAACAATGCGGCAGCAGTCGACGCCTTTGAAAATTCAACTGAGTGGTGGGGAGGATTAATCTTTACGGTGTTCTTTGTCTCGCTCGCCGAGCTTTGGCGCGGGACTGGCTTCGCGGCTGACCTTCGTTGTTCGGTAAATTGACCCCTTACTGGCCTGTCTCGGCGGCCACTTCAGCGAACCGGCTCCTTCACCGTAATACGCCACAGCGTACGGGCATCGTTCGGATCGATTAGCGTCGCTGAGTGCAGCAGCGATGCGTTGTCCCAGATCACCAGATCGCCGACGTTGTACTTAAGGCTGTACCGATACTTCGGCTGCGTCGCGTGCTCCTTCAGTTCGTCGAGTAGCGCAATCGCTTCGTCGTCAGGCATCCCTTCGATGCCGAACGAGCTACCGGACACTGCGTACAGGGCCTTGCGGCCGGTCGCCGGATGCGGGCGTGCGATGCGGTGCCTGACCCAGTTCATGCGATTCTTCTGCTCATCCGTCAGCAGCGACGCAACGGTGCGCGACGCTTCGTTAAGGTCGTCGCGATTACCGTAGTGATGTAATCCAATCAGACTCTCGATGCGCGCCTTCATCGCCGCCGACAGATCGTCGTAGGCCGCGTACTGGTTTGCGAATAGCGTATCGCCGCCAACCTTCGGCACCACGATCGAATACAGCATGGTGCAACGCGCGGGAATTTCGAGGTACGAGTAGTCAGTATGAAAATAGGTGCCGGCGTCGGCGAGACCGGTCGGGACACCATCACGCATCACGTTCGACAGGATCAGGATGTCCGAGCAGTCGGGATGATGGAACTGATCGATAACATGCGGCTCGGGTGGGCCGAAGCGCTGTGCGAACGCATGGAATTGCGCCGGAGTCAGGCGTTGGTCACGGAATACCATCACTTGGCCGGCGAAGAACGCCTGCTCAATCTCTTCGAATGCGGCATTCGTCAGCGGATTCGCAAGATCGATCCCGTCAGCCTCGACACCGAAGCCGTCGCCGAGCAGTTTGAACGCGAGCATTACAACCCGTTAGCGAGGAATCCGCCGTCGACAGAAATGGTCGCGCCTGTCGTGTAATTGGCCGCTGGCGATGCGAGATAGACCGCAGCGCCCACCAGCTCCGATAGCTGACCGAAGCGACCCATCGGCGTGCGTGCGATAGCCAGCGCTTTGCGCGCGTCGGACATCTTCTTCTCATTAAGGGGCGTCATGAAGAAGCCCGGCGCGATCGCATTGACGCGCACTCCGGTGCCGGCCCATTCGGCGGCGAGTGATTGCGTCAGCGACACCACCGCTGACTTGGTCATCGCGTACACGCTGCTGCCCGGCCAGCCGCGGAACGAAGATAGCGAGCCGATGTTGATAATGCTGCCGCTGCCGCGCTCGACCATGCGCCGCCCGAACTCGGTACAGGCCCAGAACACACCGTCGATATTGGTGCGCATCACGTGTGTGTATTCATCGGCGCTGAAATCGAGTGCTGGCTTGATCACAGTCGTGCCTTGCGCGTTAAGCAGGATATCGATTGGGCCCTGCTCGGCCCAGACCTGCTCGGCGAAGCGGCGCATCTCGCTCAAGTTGCTCGCGTCAATCGTGTAGCCAGCGCTGCGAGCGTCTTTCTGCTTGAGACGCGCGACGCTCGTGTCGATCTTGTTGGTATCGCGGCTGGCGACCAGCACGTGCGCGCCGGCGGTCTGAAAGCCGAAGGCGATCTCGAGACCGATTCCACTGGTGCCGCCAATTACCAACGCGGTGTGCCCGCCAAGTCCAAAATCCGCGCCGCTCATCTAAGCAATTCGGGCGCGATCAACCGCGGCAGGATGAGCGGAATCTCGGGCCAGATGATGACCGCCGCAAGCATCAGCAGCATCGGCACCAGCATGATCAACGTGTCCTTCAGTGCGAAACGCACCGGCACCTTGGCCACCGAGCAGGCGATCATCAAGCAGAGCCCGTAAGGCGGAGTTACCAGCCCGAAAGCGAGCGAGATGATGCCGATCATCGCAAAGTGGATTGGGTCCATGCCTACTGATTGCGCCAGCGGCTGCAAAATGGTTCCGAAAATGATGATTGCGGGTATCGCATCCAGAAAACACCCGACAACGAGGAACACAAAGGAGATGAAGAATCCGGCCTCGGTGATGCCCATGCCCCAGCCCGCGACGTTGGCAAGTAAGGCCTTTGGAATCTGGTAGTAGGCGAGGAGCCAGCCAAAAGCCGAGGCGGTGCCCACGCAGAAGAGCGCCACCGCTGACAGACGGCCGGTCTCGGACAGGGCTTCCAGCAGCTTCTTTCGGTCCATCTCGCGGTAGATGAATATCGACAGGATCGCGGCGTAGATCACCGCGACAGCCGCCGACTCTGTTGGAGTGAACCACCCCAGCAACACGCCGCCCACAATGATGAACATTGAAAACAATGCGGGCAGTGAAATCCACAGCGCGTAGAAAAACTCCTTCAGCGTTGCGCGCGGGTAGACCGGATACTTGTAGATCTTTGCATAGGCATGCACGGTGACCATCTGCGCTGCGGCGATCAGCAGACCCGGAAGAATCCCCGCCAGGTACATCGCGCCAATCGATGTCGATATCACGCCGCCCCATACGATCATCAGAATCGACGGCGGGATGATCACGGCGAGTACCGCGGACACAGCGGTAATTGCGATTGAAAACGAGAGCCCGTAGCCCTCTTTTGTCTGGGCATCGATGAAAATCTTGCTCTGGCTTGCAGCATCTGCGGTCGAAGAGCCAGAGATTCCGGCGAAGAAAACCGACAGAATTACGTTGATCTGAGCCAACGCGCCTGGAAAGTTGCCGACCATCGCGCGCGACAACCGCACCAGACGGTCAGTGATTCCGCCCACGTTCATCAGGTTTGCAGTGAGCAGAAAGAACGGCACCGCGAGCAGAATGAACGAGTTGTAGGCCTTGAAGGTTTCGTTGAACAGCATCATCGGCGACAGGCGCGGCTCGATCACGAGGATCGGCAAGCACGCGAGTCCGAGCGCGAACGCGACTGGAACGCGAACAATGATCAGTATTGCGAACACGCCGAACAACAGCAGCGCCGCCAGATGCGGCGAAAGCGCGGCCGACGTCACCCGGCGTTCTTTCCTGACAGCAATCGGAAATTGGCAACGAATACTTCGCCGAGGAAGAGCGTCCAGGTTACGCCTGCGACCGGCCACGCGATAAAGATGTACACCATCGGCAGCTCGGCCAGCTCGGAGTGCTGGTCCCAGCCAAAGCGTACGAACTGAATGCCCCAGCCGATGAACACCAGCGCGAATACCAGCACGAAGAGCGCGCTCACTAAGTTCAAGAATGCATTAGCGCGCGGGCGCAACGGCGGCAGCACGTCAACTACGAAGTGCGTGCCCTCGCGGACAGCGATCATCGCGCCCAGCATGATCATCCAGATGAAAAGGAACCGAGACAGCTCCTCGGTCCAGATCCAAGCCGGGATCAGCGCGGTGTAGCGCGAAATAATTTGCAGCGTCACCGGGACAATCAGAATTGCCACGGTGGCTACCATCAGCCACCACAGCAGCCGATGGTAGACGTCGAGAAATTTCTTCAAGTTACTGGATCGCGTTGATCTTCTGGAAGATAGCGTCGGCGCCGATTTCCTTCGCGTAGTCCGCCATCACCGGGTCCACCAGCTTCTTCATCTGCGCGCGGTCTGTGAACGGCACGCGCTTTAACTTGCCCGCCTTTTCCAGTGCCTCAAGCTTCGCCGCGTCTTCTGAGGATTCGACCTGACGGCCATAGGCGCCCGCTTCCTTCCCGGCTCTTATCACCGCAGCTTGCAAATCGGCCGGAAGGTTCTTGAACGTCTTGCCGGAAAAGCAGATTGGCCGAATCGTGATCGCATGCTCGGTCATCGACAGATTCGGGGCAACCTCGAAGAATTTCATCTGCTCGACGCCCGCCGCCTCGTTCTCGCCGGCTGCGATCACACCGTTCTGGATCGCGTTGTAGACCTCGTTGTAGGCAATCACGGTCGGGGACATTCCCACCGCGCCAAACGTACGGCTCCAGATCGGGGCACCCTGCACGCGCACTTTCAGGTTTTTCATCTCGGCGAGGTTTCTCACCGGCTTATTGACGAAGATATTGCGCGTCCCGCCTCCGGCGTAGCCGATCAACATCACGTCCGCTTTCTGCGCAATTTCGTCAGCGATCGGCTTCAGCAGGTCGGCATCGAGCACCTTGTTCCAATGATTGAGGTCGCGGAACAGGAAAGGCGCGTCAATAAATGGCGCGGCCTTCGAAAAAGTCGACATATGGGCGGGCGAGACGATTGCGTAGTCGACCGCCTTGCCTTGATTCATGTAAGCGAAATAATCCTTCTCGAGGCCCAACTCGCTGTTCTTGTGCAGCACAAAGTTGATTGGCTTGCCGTAGTACTTCTTGACCAGCTCCTCAAACCGCACCAAGGCCTTTGTGAATGCGTGATCGTCGTTGAATTGCGACGCCCCGTGCAGCGTGATGTTCTGCGCGCCCACCGGCAGCGCGATTGCGGCAGCGAATACAGCCAATAACAGTCTGCGTTTCATGTCTTGTCCCCTTGTAAATTTGACGGTAGTACGCAACACGGTGCGCGGACTCGTGGGATTCGATCAGCGTCGCCGAATGCAGCGGCGCATTGTCCCAGATAACCCCGCCGCCGGCAGCTGTTTCAGTTGTAATCTGACGCATGGCCATCGACATGCGACCGCAACGCGCGCAACGCCAAATGGCGCCTGACAAATTTGAGGATGACGAGGATGCGCCGGTGAAACGCCTGAGCGCGATCGCGGCATTCGCCTCGCGCCAATGGACGGCGCGCAGCGTGCCGTGGATCGGCGCGATATTGATTGCTGTAGTCGTCATTCTGGCTGCGACGGACATCGTGCGGGGGTATCGCGTGGCCGTCGCCGAGACCGGCCGCGAGCTCGAGACGCAGGCGCGCATCATCGCCGAGCAGACCGCGCGCAGCGTACAGGCGGTCGACGTCGTGCTGCGCTACATCTCGGATCAGTTCAAAAACGGCGCGCTGGGGAGGGCGGGCGGCGAGGAGCTGCACAACTATCTGCGCGAGCAGGCAATCGGGCTGGTGCAGGCCGACGGCCTGGCAGTCCACAACGCAGACGGCACACCGCGCGCGATCTCGTGGATTCATCCCCCGCCGGAGACGACCGCCAACGTCGCCGCTTTGCCTGCGTTTCAGGCGGTGCGCGACGATCCCAAAATCGATCTGCTGGTCGGTCCCGCCCTCCAAAGCCGCGTTGATGGACAATGGTTCTTTCCGATCGGGCGCCGCCTCGAAACTGCTTCTAGCAAGTTCGCGGGAACGATCGCTGCGCGCGGGCGCATCGACTACTTCCAACAGTTCTACCGCGACGTTCAACTCGACAAGGCCACAAAAGTCACACTGATGCATCGGGATGGCACTTTGCTGGCCCGAGTTCCGCCTGCAGAATCGGCGCTGGGCAAACACTTTCCGCCGCGTGGTGAGTTGCTCGCGGCGCGCGCGGCCGGAGCACCGGCGCCGATGCGGATGGTCAGCCCGGTAGACAGCGTCGAGCGCTTCGTTGCGCTGACGGCGGTGCCCGACTATCCGATGATC
>DATLMT010000316.1:0-2707 GCA_035537135.1 Burkholderiaceae bacterium
TGTGTGCTGTCGATGCGCTCGACGTCTTCTACGGCGACGGTGACGTTGCGCAAAAAGCGCTGACCCGATAGGCGCAGTTGGCTGGTGGCGTAGGGCACCAGCACCACGTCGTCCTGGTCCTGACCGCTAGGCGATGCGCCGCGCGGCGCCATCACACCGATGACTTGAAACATCAGGTTGTTGACTAGTACGAACTGTCCGAGCGGGTCTTCTGCGTTCTGGAACAATGCCTTGGAAACAGTCTGCCCGAGGACCGCGACCGTTGCGTAGTCACGCTCGTCTTCCTCGCTAAAGAACACGCCGCGCGAAATTTTCCATTGGCGCGCGAGCGGAAATTTCGCTGATGTACCCGTCACCTGGCTGGAGTAGTCGGCGCCGCCGAAGCGCAGCGTCGCGGTGCTGCTCTGTTCGGGGATCGCGGCCAATACGTTCGGCACTTCTCGGTCGATTGCTTGCACATCGGCCAGCACTAGCGTTGCGGTGTTCTGAAATCCGCGCTGGTTCGGCGCGCCGGGGCGCACCAGCAGCAGGTTAGAACCCATCGCGCTGATGCGATCGATCACCGCTTGCTTGGCGCCATCGCCAATCGCAAGCATCGCGATCACTGATGCGACGCCGATGACGATGCCCAGCAGCGTCAGCACCGATCTGAATACATTCGCGCGCAGCGCCCGCAGCGCCGTCTTCGTGGCTTCGGCTACATCGGCGCCGTGTGAAATGCGGCCGCGCCTCGGCCGCCACGCGTCGGCGGCGTTGTGGTTGGCGGGCGGTTGCGGACCCGGATCAGCGACGATGCGGCCGTCTTTGATTTCGATGACGCGCGGTGCGTGCTCGGCGACTTCGCGAGCATGCGTGATCAAAATGACGGTATGACCTTGTGTCCACAGCTCCTTCAGCTTCGCCATTACATCGGCGCCGCTCTTGCTATCCAGTGCGCCGGTCGGCTCATCGGCGAGTATCACGCGGCCGCCATTCATCAGAGCGCGCGCGATCGACACGCGCTGCTGCTGGCCGCCTGAGAGTTGATTGGGCCGATGGTGTGCACGGTCTGCGATGCCCAGCATGCCGAGCAGTTCCGCGGCACGTGTGTGGCGCTCGGCGGGTGACAGGCCGGCATAGACCGCGGGCATTTCGACGTTGTCAGAAGCGCTTCCGGTCGCGATCAGGTTGTAGCTTTGAAATACAAAGCCGAACGATTCGCGCCGCAGCTCAGCAAGCTCATCGCGGTCGAGCGTCGATACGTCGCGGCCCATGAATCGATAGCTGCCTTCGGTCGGTCGGTCGAGGCAGCCGAGGATGTTCATCAGCGTGCTTTTGCCCGAACCCGACGCTCCCATGATCGCGACCAGCTCGCCCGGATTGATCGCGAGGTCAATGCCGTGCAGCACTTCGACCGCGAGATCGCCGTTGACGTATGTTTTTTTTACGCCGGACAGTTGGATCAACGGCGTCGTGTCGCGCGGCAGTGTCGTGCGCCTTGCGGCAGCAGGGAATCGTGACTGCGCAGCGGGAAAGCTGGACGAGCTGTCGGGCGTCATCGCTTGAAGCCTCCGCCTGTTGCACCCGGCGCAGTGAGCGACGCGCCCTTGGTTGGCGCGGCGCTCTTTGCGGGTGCCTCGGGCACTTTGACGCCGATGACGATGCGCTCGCCTTCCTTGAGGCCGGAAAGAATCTCCGCGTTGACGCGGCTGGCGACGCCGACTGTGACTTCGCGCTCGACAAGTGTCGGATTGCGTTCGTCGCTCGAGGTCGCCACTTTGACGATCGCGCGGCGTGGCGTCGAAGGTGCACCGGCCGCAGCGTCTCTGCGTGCGCCCCGCGCCCGCTCGCCGCGCGGTCTGTCTGCGGGTTGTTCGCCCGCTTTCTTTGCTTCGCTGATGGGTGCTGGAGCCGATCCGTTGCCGTCGTCTGCAACGGCAGTTGAAGGCTGTATTCGCGGCGCGCGTTGAAAGGTCAGAGCCGATACCGGCACCACCAGCACGTCGCGTGCTTCGGCAACAACGAAGAACACCTGCGCGGTCATCTGCGGCATCAGCACCTTGTTCGGATTCGGCACGTCGAACAGCGCGTTGTAGAGCACGACGTTGTTGGTCACTGTCGGCGTCGGCTCGATCTTGCGCAGGCTGCCGTAGAAGCGGCGACCCGGGCTCCCGAGCGTCGTGAAGTAGCTCGACATCCCTTGGCGCAGCTTGGCGACGTCGGCTTCGCCGACCTGCGTCTGCACGGTCATCGTCGATAGATCGGCAATGCGCAGAAGCGTCGGCGCTGACTGGTTGGTATTCAGCGTCTGCCCCTGACGGGCGGTGATGCTGATCACCGTGCCGGACATCGGCGCATAAATCTTCGTAAATTTCAGGTTGGCTTCTTCGACACGCATGCTGGCCTGCTGCTGGTCGATCTGGGCTTTTAGCGTGTTGATCTGCGTGCGTGCGGCGCGGACGGAGGTATCGGCGTTCTGCACCTGTTCGGTGGTGGTCGCCTCTTCGGCCATCAAGTTGCGCTGACGCTGCAGATCGCGCTCGGCTTTTTCGAAATTCACCTGACGCTCGACCAGCGTCGCTTGCTGCGCGCGCAGCGACGCGCGATTGGCATCGACGCGTGCAGCCGACTGCTCGGCATCGATCTCCGCCAGGATCTGACCTTCTTTGACTTCAGACCCGACTTCAACGTGAAGCTTCTTCAGCTGTCCCGACACCTGCGCGCCGAC